>NZ_JBFREX010000035.1:0-98189 GCF_052114525.1 Pseudomonas sp. KB_15
TTGTCATGCGCATTGCCTGGGCCTCTGTTCCCGGCCATACCACCATGGTCAGCGTCGCCGCGCCCCGGGCCTCCATGACCGTCACCGTCATGGCCTGCTGCACCATGATCGCCACCCTCTCCATGGTCGCCGCCACCGTGACCGCCACCTCCGGCACCACCGCCGGCACCACCGTGACCGCCACCTCCGGCACCACCGCCGTCACCACCGTGACCGCCACCTCCGGCACCACCGCCGTCACCACCGTGACCGCCACCTCCGGCACCACCACTGCCGCCACCGTGGCCGCCTCCGCCGTCGCCACCGTGACCACCGCCACCACCTCCGCTGCCGCCATCTTTGGCATACACGCTGGAGAAACTACCGATGTAATCAGGCACCAGGACAGTCGATGCCGACAAGACTCCGCCAATCGCCAGAGCCAATAAACATTTTTTGAGCTGCATGTTGCAACCTCCGCTTGGAGTTGCGTCGTCATCTCCGTATCGAACGCAATGTCCAGTGAGTTCCCGGCCGCCCATTGGAGCGGCCAGCCAACCGGCTCGGTCATAAATCTGCAGCATTAACGAGCAACTGCGGGTTCCGCACGATCCTTCAAAGCCAGTCAGTATCGTTGCGCGGGAAATATTCCCACGTTTTTATTAGAGGAGTGCTTTCAGCCCGAGTTCAACAAATTAGTATCAGAACCAAGGCATGCGTTGAGCAGACACTTCAACCTGCCCCCATTGGAGCATCGCCCCTCAGCCGATCGGCTGGTTTAACGAGATGAGTTTTCAATGGGATAGACCAGGAGTCTGGCATTCGGATTTACCTGGGGAACCCGGGTCGAATCAAAGAGCCAGTCATGGCGCTGGCTCGCTTGCCAGTGCTGGCATGGAGCGACTGATCGAGGCCGATTTCTGCCTTTGGCCAACAACAGCTTTGGGTTTGCGGCCTTCGCGACAGGTAGCAATCGGCCATAAACGGTCAATCACAGCTGGTGTAACCCTCCCGAATGTCGAGGCCAATCACTGTGAAAGGGGTAAATTTTGAGGGCCCTTGCGCGAGTCGCGCCTATAATTTTTCAGATATCGGGCCCCATTGGTCAGTGAATACAAATGCACGCAGATAACGATTCGCAGCCCGGTTCTGACGTTCTCTTCGACGAAGCTGATTGTGGTTTGCTGCTTACCGCAGAAAATGGCCAGATCGTACAGGTCAACCTCACCTTCTGCCGTTGGTTAGGCTACCGGCGAGAAGAGCTGCTCGGTCGTCACATCCAGGACTTGATGAACCTCAAGGGAAGGACGTTCCACAAGATGTACTGGGCGCCCCTCATGCAGATCCAGGGCGTCGTGGCTGACGTGAAGTTCGATCTTGTTCACTACAACGGACATTCCATTCCAATGATGCTCAGCGCCATCAGCTGTGAGCATTCTGCTGGCATATTTCATGAAATGACCCTGTTCAAAGCCGCGGATAGCCAAAGGTACGAGCGCGAACTGCTCAATGCCCGAATGCTCGCCGAAGGACATTTGGCAAAACACCTGAAGGATCAACGGGTACTGGATATGACCCAGGACAAGCTGCGCATCACCTACGCTGCGGCTGAAGACAGAGCCCTGTTCGCCGAGCAGCTTATCGGGATTGTCAGTCACGATCTGCGCAACCCATTGTCGGCGATAAAAATGGCTGCGGAACTGCTGGGCCGCAGGGAGATGGATGCCAAACAAGCACAAATACTTGGCCACATCACCCACTCGGTAGAGCGCGCGCAGCGTCTGGTGGCCGATCTGCTGGATTTCACCTTGACGCAAGTCGGGCGAGGTATCGCAGTCCTACCCAAACCAATCGATCTGCACGAGCTGGTCGCCGACTGCCTGGACGAGTTGGGTCTGGCTTTCCCCGGGCATGAGTTGATCCACCTGCGTTATGGGCAAGGTGACTTTACTGCCGACAGCGATCGGCTGTATCAGCTCATCGGTAACCTGGTCGCCAATGCAGTCGCCTATGGTGCTGCCGATAGCGAAGTCACCGTTTCTTCGTGCTTCGAAGATCACGCTGTCATTATTACCGTGCACAACCTTGGTACTCCCATACCACAGGAGTTGCTCAAGGACTTGTTCGAACCAATGATCCGTGGCAGTCATGACAATGCTGAACTTAGAAGTGTCGGGCTGGGCCTGTTCATTGTTCGTGAGATCGCAAGGGCGCACGACGGCGAAGTGGCTGTAACGTCTTCTCTAACGAGCGGAACGACATTCACTGCCACCTTTCCTCGCAACTTAAATTAGCTTGGATTGCCCCTCACTCAGCCCCATCGCCCCTCCATTACTAGCCGACGATAGCCTGGCGGACTGGCCGCTATATTGGGTCGTTATATACCCTTCACGACAGGTAATAATCGGCCAGAAGCAGTCTTTCACCGCCAGGGTCGAATGCGCATATAACCGGAACAACGGGTAATACCTATAACCGCAAGCTGTTCATTCAGAATCATTTGTGGCGATGTTGCGGGGAAGATTTGACTTAGCCAGGGAAGCGGCCGGAGTCGCAAAGTCCGAGTTCCAAATGCGCGACTTACGCGCTAAAGCTGGCACTGACAAGGCCGAATCAAGCGGCGACATTTTGCAGGCCAGGGATCAACTTGGGCATACGACCGTCGTAATGACTGAGCAGTACATCCGAAACCGTAAGGGGAAGAAAGTCTCACCAACCAAGTGAATTGCGGACCAATTCAATAATTGCGGACCAGAAACGAACAAGGGCTTGCCTAGCTTTCRCTCGCAAGCCCTTGATTTATATGGTGCCCGAAGCCGGAATCGAACCGGCACGCCCTTACGAGCGGGGGATTTTAAGTCCCATGCGTCTACCAGTTTCGCCATTCGGGCGGTAGCGCGGTGAAGCGTCCAAGTTTGCCAAATAACGATATGGCAGTTCTGACGCCTGTGCAGCAGAGGTGGAAATATATACATCCTGCCCCGGTGAAGCAAGTTCGCAAATACCCTTTTCAAGACTAAATCTTGCAGGCTACTGCAAATAAAAAAGCTCCGTAAATCATAGATCTACGGAGCTTGTTTATTAGTGGAGGCCGAGGTCGGAATCGAACCGGCGTAGGCGGATTTGCAATCCGCTGCATAACCATTTTGCTACTCGGCCTCAAAACATTTGGTATCTAGTAGCGCGACATCAAATGCGTACAAACTTGGAGCGGGAAACGAGACTCGAACTCGCGACCCCGACCTTGGCAAGGTCGTGCTCTACCAACTGAGCTATTCCCGCGTCTTGGTGTGGCGCATTCTATAGAATCCAGAAGCCCCGTCAACCCTTTGATTCAAAAAAGTTTTATTTCTTTTCAACGTCGGTCTTCAGATGTGGCCAGGCAGCCCGCAAGTACTGGACCATCGACCACAAAGTCAGGCCAGCGGACACCATCAGCAAGGTGTAGCCCAGCAAGACCCAGAAACTGAAATCCTTGGGATTGGCCAGCAGGATCACCAACGCCAGCATTTGCGCGGCGGTTTTCCATTTGCCCAGGTTCGACACGGCAACGTGGGCACGAGCACCCAGTTCGGCCATCCATTCGCGCAGTGCCGAGACGACAATCTCGCGACCGATGATCACGGCAGCTGGCAGCGTGAGCCACAGGTTTCCGTGTTCCTGAACCAACAGTACCAATGCAACCGCAACCATCAGTTTGTCGGCAACCGGATCGAGAAAAGCCCCGAACGGTGTGCTTTGTTCCAGGCGGCGGGCCAGGTACCCGTCCAGCCAGTCGGTGGCGGCAGCGAATGCGAAGACCGAGGCGGATGCCAGGTAGCTCCACTGGTAAGGCAGGTAGAACAGTAAAATGAAGATCGGTATGAGCAGAACGCGTAGAACGGTAATCAGATTAGGGATATTCATCGGCACAACTGGCTACGAGGTGAGGGGGCATTCTACTCGCTGTGCAGATTTGCATAAATCAACTCTGCGAGCTTTTTACTGATCCCGGGGGCTTTGGCAATTTCTTCGATGCTTGCACGAGACAGCTCCTGCAATCCACCAAAATGTTTCAACAAGTCCCGCCGACGTGTTGGTCCGACGCCGGCGACGCCTTCCAGTGTAGACGTCCGACGGGTTTTTCCACGCCGGGCGCGGTGCCCGGTGATGGCAAATCGGTGGGCTTCGTCGCGAATCTGCTGGATCAGGTGCAACGCGGGAGAATCGCCGCGCAATGTGAACTCATGTGCAGCGTCGTTCAGGTACAGGGTTTCGAAACCGGCCTTGCGCGTCGCGCCTTTTGCCACACCGAGCAGAATCAGATCAGGCACGGCCAATTCATCGAGCACGTCGCGGGCCATGGACAACTGGCCTTTACCGCCATCCACCAACAGGATATCCGGCAGCTTGCCCTCCCCGTCCTTCAGTTTGCTGAAGCGTCGGGTCAACGCCTGGTGCATCGCCGCATAGTCATCGCCAGCGGTAACGCCCTCGATGTTGTACCGACGGTAATCGGATTTGATCGGGCCTTCGGGGCCGAAGACCACGCAGGACGCCACCGTCGCCTCGCCACTGGAGTGACTGATGTCGTAGCACTCGAGTCGTTGTGGAGGCTCTTCCAGCTTCAGCACCTCGGCCAGCGCATCGAAGCGCGCCGTAATGTGCTGACGATTCGCCAGGCGCGCACTCAGTGCCTGCTCGGCATTGGTCACCGCCAATTGCTGCCAGCGCGCCCGCGTACCGCGCACGCGATGGCTGATGGTCAGTTCACGACCGCGCAACTCGTCAATGGCGGCGATCAGTGTTGGAAAGTCATCGTGGACCACATTGACGATCAGCTCGCTCGGCAAGTCGCGCTCAGGACTGCTGATGAAGTACTGGCCGAGAAACGCGGCCATGACTTCAGAAACGTCTTCTTCAATTCCAACCTGAGGGAAGAAGTTCTTGCTTCCCAGTACCCGCCCGCCTCGCACGCTGATCAAGTGAACACAGGCACCGCCCGGGTTGACGAACGCGGCAATCACATCCACGTCTCCGGTCCCGCCTTCCATGCTCTGTTGATCCTGAACCCTGCGCAATAACGCAATCTGGTCCCGCAACTCGGCTGCTCGTTCGAACTCGAGATTGATCGCCGCTTCCTCCATCCCGGCGGACAATTCGTCTGTCAGCGCATTGCTGCGTCCTTCAAGAAACATCACCGAATGGCGCACATCTTCGGCGTACACCTGGGGCTCCACCAGCCCGACACAGGGCGCCTTGCAGCGCTTGATCTGGTATTGCAGGCAAGGACGGGTACGATTCTTGAAAAAACTGTCTTCGCATTGCCGAACGAAAAACGTCTTTTGCAGCAGGCTCAGGCTTTCGCGAATCGCGCCAGCGCTAGGGTAAGGACCGAAATATTTGCCCTTGGCCTTTTTCGCACCACGATGAATGCTCAGGCGCGGAAACTCTCCGTCGGAGAGATAGACGTAGGGGTAGGATTTATCGTCGCGCAGCAGAATGTTGTAGGGCGGGCGCCATTCCTTGATCAGCGTCTGCTCAAGCAGCAAGGCTTCGGTTTCGTTGGCCGTGATCGTCGTTTCGACCTGGGCGATACGCGCTACCAGTGCGGCGGTCTTGGGGGCAAGCCCGGTCTTGCGAAAGTAGCTCGACAGGCGATTCTTGAGGTTTTTCGCCTTGCCGACGTAGAGCAACCGCGCTTCGCTGTCGAACATGCGGTACACGCCGGGGCGCCCGCTAACGGTCGACAGAAAGGCGCTCGGATCAAAAGTTTCGGTCATTTTCAGAGGCTGGCATCGACCATGCCGTGACGAACCGCCAACAGCGTCAACTCGACATCACTGCTGATCGAAAGCTTTTCGAAGATGCGGTAACGGTAGGTATTCACGGTTTTCGGGGACAGGCACAATTTGTCGGAAATGATCTGTACTTTCTGGCAGCCGACAATCATCAGCGCGATCTGGATTTCCCGCTCCGACAAGGCATCGAAAGGAGAATCGTTGGTGGGCTGGAAGGACTTGATCGCCAGCTGCTGGGCAATTTGCGGGCTGATGTAGCGTTGACCGGCGAACACCAGACGGATGGCCTGGACCATTTCCGGCAATCCTGCCCCCTTGGTCAGGTACCCTGCCGCACCGGCCTGCAACAGCCGCGTAGGAAACGGGTCCTCTTCACACACGGTCACCGCGACGACCTTGATATCCGGATGACTGCGCAATAATTTGCGAGTGGCTTCAAGGCCGCCGATACCCGGCATCTTGACGTCCATCAACACCACATCGGGTTTCAGCTCACGCGCCTTGAGCAGGGATTCCTCACCCGACTCGGCCTGGCCGACTACTTGCAGGCCATCGATGTCAGCCAGCATTCGTGTAATGCCTGTACGAACGAGATCATGGTCATCGACTACTAGCACCCTAATCAAGCAGACACCTCGCGATATGGTCTTATTCGGTTGTCAGACACCTTAGCAAAAAGCATCTGGCAGACCTAGCGGAAAGCGTCAGATTAAAAGTTTCAATTCATCTTGAAAGGCTTGTTGCAAGCGTGTTGCAGCAATCCCGATCGGAGATATCCAGCTGCATCCTCAGGAAACATTCATCCTTGCCCACCACCCTCAGTCCCTTGCGCTCGTACAACGCTCGGGCCGGATTGTTTTCGAAAACCGTCAGGCGCAACGCCGGGCGCCGCTCCTGGCGCGCCTGAGACAGTACCTGATCGATCACCCAGGAACCATTGCCCTGCCCACGAAACGCTTCGACGATATGCAATTCGCGGATATACAAGGCGCTGGCATCACGGCTCAGACTGACATAACCCAGGACATTGTCGCCCCATGCAATCAATCGGTTGTCTCGCCCTGCCCAGGCCACGTCAAACGCCTCGTCCTGCCACAACAGATCATGCTGAATGTAGTAACGCAGCATGCTTTTGCAGGTCAGCTCGCGGGCGAACTCCAGGTCATCAGGCGTTGCCGGACGCCATTGGCGTTCCATCACGCTGTCTCCACCACCAACACCTCCCCGGTCCAGCCCGCGGGATTACGCCGGGCAACGACCATCTGGTTGCCGGTACCGGCGGCGGCCGCAATCAGCGAACCGTCCGACGCCCACACCGCGCTACGTCCTGCCGACTCCCAGCCACCCGTTGCACCGCCATGGTTGGCCATCAACACCACCATTGAATGGCCAGCGGCGTAGCCCTGTAACAATGCGGTATCCGGGTCGTAGCCTTTTGCCGTGATCAGCACACCAGCGGCATATATGCCAGCGCCGTTCTGTGCGGCCATAGCCGCATGATCGGCATGGGTGAAATCTGCGCACACTGCCAACGCAATGGTATCGGCGCCAATTATCAGAGGCGCGCCTCCCGATCCCGGTGCAAACGCCACCTCCTCCCCCGGATGCAGATGCTGCTTGCTGTAGACCCCGAGAGAACCATCGGCACCCAATGTCAGCGCGCCAATCAGCACGGGCGATGTGTCCGACAGCCGAATGGGCATGCCGACGACAGCCGTCACGCCGACTTCCCGGGCAAAATCACGCAGCGGCTGCAGTACGGCCGCGTCCGGTGCAATAGCCAACTGCGCCGCAAGCCCCCGTTCGTAGCCGGTCAGCGATAGCTCCGGGAACACCAGCAATTGCACGCCCTGCTCCGCAGCCACCTGGATGAAATGTTGATGCCTGGCGATATTGCCGGCGAGATCTCCAGCGATGGAAATCGACTGAGCGGCGGCGAAAGTAAGTGTCGTCATGGTGCGTCCTTGTGACGATGCGTTTTTTATAGAGACGCAGAGTGTGTCACAACCTTCAGGGCACTCAAGCGATAGAAAGCGTTGTCCTTGCCTGATAGCATTTTCTGATTGAATCTGCGTACCGGCCTCTAGTAAGCTCGGTCCATCCATCGGAGACAGACCATGTTCAACACCCTTTTGCAGCTTCGTACCGTCAGCGCCTTGCGCTCGGTTGCGGCTGCCCGGGTGAACGACGGTTGTGCTCCGGTCAGCTTTTATTTTGGGTATTGGTTTAGCCACTGGCGCGCCTGATACCCACACGGCGCCCACTTTAAACGGGTCGCCACCAGAGAATTCTCAACCCCCGGTCGGCCTCCCGACCGGGGGTTTTGTTTTTTCAGCCCCATCACTTTTAGCGACACACCAGACATTTAGAGGATTCAGAACATGAACTACGCCACTTATTACCGTTACGACAGTTTTACCGCCTGGCGATTTACCACCCTCCGCTCGGGACAGCCTGCCGCCTCCGATCGGTCACCCACAGGTGGCAAGCACACACACGCAGCCAATTTGGCCAATTGTCGAACACCCCAGTAGGGCCGAGCGCGCGGGCATGAACCCGCCACCAGCCCAGGAAGCCTTGAATATGAACTCGTCCGTCTCTGCACTGCCGCTGTCCACCTTGAGCCCTGCCAATGAAGCGCTGACCCTGCGCCTGCCCAGCTCATTGCAACTCAAACAGCAATTGCCCCTCAGCAACGCCCTGTCCCGGCAAGTCACCGCCCACCGTCAGGCGGTTCGCGCGATCCTCAACGGTGAAGATTCCCGTCTGCTGGTCATCGTCGGCCCATGCTCGATACACGATCCGAAATCAGCCCTCGAATACGCCGGCAACCTTGCCCGCCTCGCCACCGAAGTCAGCGACGAAATGCTGCTGGTGATGCGCGCCTACGTCGAAAAACCCCGTACCACGGTTGGCTGGAAAGGCCTGGCTTACGATCCGCACCTGGATGGCAGCGATGACATGGCCGCCGGCCTGACGTTGTCCCGCGAACTGATGCGCGAAATGCTCCGCCTGGACCTGCCCGTTGCCACTGAACTGCTGCAACCGATGGCGGCCGGCTACTTCGACGATCTGTTGAGCTGGGTGGCGATTGGCGCCCGGACCACGGAGTCGCAGATCCATCGGGAAATGGCCAGCGGCCTGGGCATGCCTGTAGGGTTCAAGAACGGGACTGACGGTGGTGTCGCTGTCGCCAGCGACGCCATGCGTTCCGCCGCCCATCCCCATCGCCATTTCGGTGTCGATAGCCAGGGACATCCGGCGATCATTCAAACCCCGGGCAATGCGGACACTCACCTGGTATTGCGCGGCGGCCATCGCGGGCCGAACTACGACAGCGCCAGCGTCGCCCAGGTGAACAGCGACCTGACCAGGCTCAAGATTCCGGCTCGAATCATGGTCGATTGCAGTCACGCCAATAGCGGCAAAGACCCGTTGCGCCAGCCAGCCGTGTTCAAGGATGTACTTGAACAGCGTCTGCAAGGTGATCGTTCGCTGATCGGCATGATGATCGAGAGCCATTTATTCGAGGGCTGCCAGCCGTTGAGTTCGTCATTGCAATACGGCGTGTCAGTGACCGATGGCTGCCTCGGCTGGGCCGGGACGGAACAACTGTTGCTTGAAGCGGCGGATCGGCTGCGAGCGTAAAACTACGCCCAATAGCCGGTATCATCCGTCCGCCCTCCGGCCTTCATGCGAAGACTGGAGGGCAAATGGCAATCAATGCCCCATCAGGGACTGCACTTGAACCAGTGTCACCCCGGATTGCTGGCGGGTGCCGTCAAGGCGCTCGACCGAATAGGAAACTCGGATCGCGGTATTTCGATGCTCCCTCCAGAACCGGTACGGAACGATGAACACCAACAATTCGCCCTCGGTGTCCCTGGTTATTTTGCGCTCGTCAGAGTGATTGAATCTCTCCCCATCGCATTTCAGGTAAATCAGCTCTCCTCTTTCCGCCCTGGCGTTTTCGATGACGACGGTCACGCCATCCTGCGCATCATGCAGGTCCACCCAACCTTCGGCGGCTTCCAATACAGTGGGTGCAGGCAGAGGTCTGCGCTCCAGGATGCCAATCATCAGTGCCGTTACTTCAGAGTAACGAGGACCATTCCCCGCTTGCTTGACGCAATAATCGACGGAAACGGAGGAACCCAGATTGAGCGCAATACACTCCGGGCTGACCCAAAACGACAGTTCGTCCCCCACCGCAAAGGACTCGACCTTGAGTGCATCACTGAAACTTGCTTCGACCGAAACGCCAGCCCAGGTCAGCAACACCCAGTCGCCCGCCGCCATGCGCGCGTAGGGTTTGATCGTAACGATCGCCCCTTCTTTCACCCGATCCGGATCAAGCGTTCTACCCACCGCATCGTTTACCGTCGCAGGCAACAGGTCGGATTGCACATCACCTACACTCAGTTGCAAACGATGGGAGTGCACGGGCTCGGCAAAACGGGTGCTCGTGAGTGAGTAACCGATTTCGAGTGAACCACCCTCAAACGCCGCGATATGTGCGCTACCCACGGCAAAGATGATGTCCTCGCCGACCCGGTCCTCACTGACAAAACGCGTCACCTGATGATTGCAGGCGAGGCCATCGGTATCCAGCCCCGCCCAATTCAATAGCAATTTGTCACCGCAGGTCATGCCTGGATAAGGCTGGACCCTGATGACGGCTTTTTTGTCAGAGGGGTTCAGAACGCCGTTTTCCGCCTGCTCAAGTATGGGAGGTGGCAATGGTTGCTGCGCGAGATTCAAGATGTCGGGTTCATGAACAGTCATTCATTCGCTCCAGTCCATGGAATAAACACCGAACAGATGCCGGCTTTGGACGGCTATTTAACCCCATGGCAAACAGTCGTGATGTCGGCCACTCACTCCGGCTCGCTCGGAAAATCGATACATACGAAGTAGGTCTTTGCTCAGCAGGAACCTGATTACCGTAAAAAGTCCTCAATCTATTCCGACTAAGGCCTCAACCACTCTTGAACATTCGCACTTGTTCTATTCCGCTTTCCGCAAATTTCGGCGGACTTTTCATACATCGCGCCAACCTCGAGTGTTTTAGAGTGAAGCGCCATGCAGTCCCAACGAACATCTGCGAAAAGGTATGAACATGCAAAGGAATGCAAGCACCTGTTATCCAATCCTGCTGGTCCATGGGTTGTTCGGCTTCGAAAGAATCGGCAAGTTCGAGCTCTTTCACGACATCAGGCAGGCGCTGAGGAACGCCGGAACAAGAGTGTTCGTTCCCCACTTGTCGGCCATCCACGACAACGAAGTACGCGGTAACCAATTGCTCGCACAGATCGAGCGGGTACTGGAAGGAACCGGTGCACGCAAAGTCAACCTCATAGGCCATAGCCAGGGTGCACTGGCCGCACGTTATGCCGCAGCGGTTGCGCCACACAGTGTGGCATCGGTGACTTCTGTCAGCGGGCCGAACCATGGCTCGGAGCTCGCCGATTTCCTGCGCAAGGCATTGACACCGGACCGTCTGCCGGAACATGTGGCCGAGACGGTGGTGACCCTGTTCGCCGACTTCCTCGCGACATTAAGTGACAATCAGTACCGGCCACAGAACGCCATTGCCGCCCTCAATGCACTGACCACCGAGGGCGTAGGCGCATTCAATGACAAATACCCGCAAGGGTTGCCCGCCACCTGGGGTGGCAAGGGGCGCGAACGGGTCAACGGTGTTCGTTACTACTCGTGGAGCGGCGTGCTGCAGTCGAATGTTCTCAAGGAAGGGCTCAACGCGCTCGATCCGCTCAACGCCTTCTGCCGGGCCCTTTCCGGTTATTTCGTCACGGAAAGCGAGCAGAACGACGGTTTGGTCGGTCGCTTCAGCTCCCATCTGGGCACGGTTATCCGTTCCGACTACGCACTGGATCATCTGGACACCATTGGCCAACCGACCGGCCAGTTGCGCACAGGTGTCGACCCGATTGAACTGTATGTCCAGCATGCCGAGCGCTTGAGGGGCGCCGGACTTTGAGGTGCCACCTGCCGTGGATCGCGCGCGGAACGGAACTTTGAGGAGAAATAGCTCACTGAATCCGGTAGGCTCAGCACTTTACCGTATATTGAAAGGAGTATTTTCCCATGGCTAAAGCCACTGCCCGTCACATCCTTGTTGCTTCCGAAGCCAAGTGCAACGAACTCAAGGCCCAAATCGAGGCTGGCGCTGATTTCGCCGAAGTTGCCAAGGCAAACTCCACCTGCCCTTCGAGCCGCCAGGGCGGCGACCTGGGTTCGTTCGGTCCGGGCCAGATGGTCAAGGAATTCGACACCGTGGTCTTCAGCGCACCGATCAATGTGGTCCAGGGCCCGGTCAAGACCCAGTTCGGTTACCACCTGCTGGAAGTGACCAGTCGCCAGGACTGATTCACGCTTGAGCTATTCACACAACGGCCCGCCTTTTGGTGGGCCGTTATGTTTCCGACGCGTAATACGGCTGGCGAGGGACGCGCCGCTAGCGTACAAATTGTCGTTAACGACCACCCGGCTCTAAGGCTGACAATGCGACCGGCTTTCTCTACCTTGTTGTTCACTGCCGTGGCCCTGCTGATGGGTGCCGCTGGTGTGATTGCTGAACCGCAGCATGCGTTGACCGTTTACGGTGAACCGGCGAAATACCCTGCCGGTTTCAGTCACTTCGCCTATACCAACCCGCAAGCCCCCAAGGGCGGCACCCTGCGTCGCTCGGCCATCGAAATAGGCCAGTTCGACCATGTCCTGCCGTATATCGACAAAGGTATCGGCGTCACGCAGATCGATGGCCTGCTTTATTCACCACTGGCCCAGCGCTCGCTGGACGAGCCGTACACCGTGTACGGTCTGGTGGCAGAGAAGATGGAGCGTTCCGAAGACGGCCTGTCCCTGCGCTTTTACCTCAACCCCAAGGCGCGCTTTGCCGATGGCAAACCGATTACCGCCGAAGACGTGCGTTATACCTTCAACCTTCTGATGACCCAGGGCAGCCTGCGTTACCGCACCCAGTTCGCCGACGTCAAAGGCGTCGAAGTGGAATCGCCGCTGACTGTCCGCTTTGATTTCAAGAACAACGAAAATCGCACCCTGCCCCTGGATATCGCGACCTTGCCGGTGTTTCCCGAACACTGGTGGAAGAGCCGCGACTTCGCCGGTGGCGGCGGCTATGAAGCACCGCTGGGCAGCGGCCCTTATAAAGTCGGCAAGATCGATTCCGGGCGCAGCATCACTTTCGAGCGCAACCCCGACTGGTGGGGCAAGGACCTGCCGGTCAGCCGTGGCCTGTACAACTTCGATCATTTCAGCATCGAGTACTTTGGCGATACCGACGTGGCGCGCCAGGTGTTGCGCGGCGGCGCCTATGACTACAACCGGGAGTTTTCCGCCACCGCTTACTCCATCGGCTACGAAAGCCCGGCCCTGAGCGACGGTCGCCTGCAAAAGGCCCACCTCGCCACCGAGGCACCGCAGCCGGCCCAGGGTTTTGTGTTCAATCTGCAAAAGCCCATGTTCCAGGATCGCCGCGTACGCCAGGCACTGGTGATGCTGTGGGACTTCGAGTGGAGCAACCGGCAGATGATGCGTGACATGTACATCCGCCAACAGAGCTTTTTTTCCAACACCGGCCTCGCTGCCCGGCAATTGCCGGATGCCGGCGAGCTGGCGATTCTCGAACCGCTGCGCGGGCAGATTCCCGACGAAGTCTTCACCAAGGTGTTCGAAGCGCCGAAAACCGATGGCAGCGGCGTGATTCGCGACAAGCAGTTGCAGGCCCTGGAATTGCTCGAACAGGCTGGCTGGAAACCCGAAGGCGATCAGCTGGTCAACGCCGACGGCGAGCCGCTGAGTTTCACGTTCCTGGTCAGTCAGAACGGCATGGACCGTTTGCTGCTGCCCTATAAACGCACGTTGAAACAGATCGGCATCGATCTGAACATCCGCCGCATCGACCCGTCCCAGTACGTCAATCGCCTGATGAGCCGCGACTACGACATGATCGTCACCGGCTACCCGGTCACCACTTCTCCGGGAAACGAACTGCTCAATTATTTCGGCTCGGCGGCGGCCACCGACCCTGGCTCCAACAACTACATGGTGTTGAAGAACCCGGCTGTGGACACCCTGATTACCGGGCTGGTACGCGCCAATACCCAGGCTGACATGCTGCATTACGCCCATGCTCTGGACCGTGTGCTGCAATGGAATTACTACTGGATTCCCAACTATTACCCGCCGGGCACTTCTACAGTGTGGTGGAACCGCTTCGGCATCCCGAACGTGCAAGCGAGCAATGACGAAGCCATCGAGAGCTGGTGGGAGATGAGCACCACGCCATTGACCAACCAACAGATGACGGCCGAGCGTATCAGCCGTGGCAAACCCGGAGGGCCGCATTGATGTGGGCTTACATATTACGGCGCCTGCTGCTGATCATTCCGACGCTGGTGATCATTCTTCTGGTCAACTTTGTCATCGTCCAGGCGGCGCCGGGCGGGCCGGTCGAACAGGCCATCGCGCGCCTGCAAGGCATTGGCGGCGCCACGGTTGGCGGCGGCTCCGGCGAATCCATGAGTGGCAAGTCCCGGTCCAGTCGCGGGCTCGATCCGCAGCTGATCAAGGACATTGAAAAGCAGTACGGCTTCGATAAACCGGCACACGAGCGCCTCTGGCTGATGCTCACCAGTTACGCGCGCCTGGACTTCGGCAAGAGCTTCTTCCGTGGTGCCACCGTCACCGACCTGATCCTCGAAAAAATGCCCGTGACCATTTCCCTCGGGCTCTGGGCGACACTGATCACCTATCTGGTGTCGATTCCCCTGGGCATCCGCAAGGCCGTGCACCATGGCAGCCATTTCGATATCTGGAGCAGTACCGCGATCATCATCGGCTATGCCATGCCGGCGTTCCTGTTTGCGATGTTCCTGATCGTGGTCTTTGCCGGTGGTACTTCGTTGAACTGGTTCCCGGTCCGCGGACTGGTTTCTGACAACTTCGAATCGCTGTCGACCATCGGCAAAGTGGCCGACTACTTCTGGCATCTGGTGTTGCCGGTGACCGCGCTGGTGATCGGAGGCTTCGCCACGCTGACCATCCTGACCAAAAACTCGTTCCTCAATGAAATCACCCGCCAGTACGTGGTCACTGCCCGGGCCAAGGGACTGAGTGAACGGCGGGTGCTGTATGGGCACGTGTTCCGCAACGCCATGCTGCTGGTGGTATCGGGCATCCCCCAAGCGTTCATCAGTGTGTTTTTTGCCGGCTCCCTGCTGATTGAAGTGATCTTCTCCCTCGACGGCCTGGGCCGCATGAGCTACGAAGCGGCGGTATCGCGGGACTATCCGGTGGTGTTCGGCTCGCTGTTCATCTTCACCCTGTTCGGCCTTCTGATAAAACTGGTCGGCGACCTCTGCTATACCCTGGTCGACCCGCGTATCGACTTCGCCGCGAGGAACGCCTGATGCTCAAGCTTTCACCGTTGGCGCGCCGGCGCTTCGAGCGTTTCAAGAAAAACCGCCGGGGCTGGTGGTCGCTCTGGCTGTTTGTCGGCCTGTTCGCCTTGACCCTGGGCGGCGAGTTGATCGCCAACGACAAACCGCTGGTGGTCAGCTATCAAGGCCAGTGGTATTTCCCGGCCTTCAAGCGCCACACCGAGCAGGAGTTCGGCGGGCAACTGCCGTTCCAGGCCGACTACCGCAGCGACTACGTGCAGCAACTGATCAAGAAGGACGGCGGCTGGTTGCTGTTTCCGCCGATTCCGTTCAGTGACGACACGCCCAACTATGACCTGAACAAACCCGCACCCAGTCCACCCTCCAGCGTCAATTGGCTGGGCACCGACGACCAGGCCCGGGACGTACTGGCCCGGGTGATCTTCGGCGCCCGGGTGTCGATCCTGTTTGCCTTGATGCTGACGTTTGTCAGCGCGCTGATTGGCATCGCGGCCGGCGCCCTGCAAGGCTATTACGGCGGCTGGGTGGATTTGCTCGGCCAGCGGTTGCTGGAAGTCTGGTCCGGGTTGCCGGTGCTGTACCTGCTGATCATCCTGTCGGGCTTCGTCGAGCCGAACTTCTGGTGGCTGCTGGGGATCATGGCGCTGTTTTCATGGCTGGCCCTGGTGGACGTGGTGCGCGCCGAGTTCCTGCGCGGGCGCAATCTGGAATACGTCAAGGCCGCGCGCGCGCTGGGCCTGACCGACCGCAAAGTCATCGTGCGGCACATTCTGCCCAACGCCATGAACGCGACCTTGAGCTACTTGCCGTTCATTCTGACCGGGGCGATTTCCACCCTCACGGCACTGGACTTCCTCGGCTTCGGCATGCCGGCCGGCAGCGCTTCCCTGGGCGAGCTGATCGGTCAGGGCAAGCAAAACCTGCAAGCGCCGTGGCTGGGCCTGACGGCGTTTTTCACCCTGGCGTTGATTCTTTCTTTACTGGTGTTTATCGGCGAGGCGTTGCGAGACGCCTTCGATCCGAGATCTTGATGCGGACGGCTGAAATGACCAACCTGATCGAAATCCGTGACCTCAGCGTGGCCTTCAGCGGCCAGACCGTGGTGCGCAATTTGTGCCTGGACATCCGCCCCGGCGAATGCCTGGCGCTGGTGGGTGAATCGGGTTCGGGCAAGTCGGTGACAGCCCACTCGATCCTGCAATTGCTGCCCCGGACCGATACCGAGACAACAGGCAGCATCCGCTATCGCGGCCAGGAACTGGTGGGCGCCGATACCGGCAAGTTGCGACAACTGCGCGGTAACCGCATCGCGATGATCTTCCAGGAACCAATGACTTCCCTTAACCCGCTGCACAGCATCGAAAAACAGATCGGTGAAACCTTGCTGGTGCACAAAGGCCTGGCGGGCAAAGCGGCACAAGAGCGGATCCTCGAGTTGCTGCACCTGGTGGGCATCCAGAAACCCGAGGAACGCCTCAAGGCCTATCCCCATCAATTGTCCGGCGGGCAGCGCCAACGGGTGATGATCGCCATGGCCCTGGCGTGCGAACCGGAACTGCTGATCGCCGACGAACCGACCACCGCGCTGGATGTGACGGTGCAGCGCAAGATCCTGTTGCTGCTCAAATCCCTGCAACAGCGGCTGGGCATGTCGCTGCTGCTGATCAGCCATGACCTCAATCTGGTGCGTAGCATCGCCCAGCGCGTGTGCGTGATGAAGGCCGGGGAAATCGTCGAGCAGGCACCTTGCGAAACCCTGTTCACCGAACCGAAGCACCCTTACAGCTGCGTATTGCTGCACGCCGAACCCGAGGGCGAAGCCCTGCCCCGGGACGAGCGCGAAAACGTACTGGAGGTGGACAACCTGCAGGTGCGGTTTCCCGTCGGAGGTGGCCTGTTCCAGCGCAAGACCTGGTTGCGCGCCGTCGATGGCATCAGCCTGAACATCCAGCGCGGCAAGACCCTGGGCATCGTCGGTGAGTCCGGTTCCGGCAAGTCCACCCTTGGCCAGGCGATCCTGCGTTTGCTCGACTCCGAAGGCAGCATCCGTTTTCAAGGCCAGGCGCTGGACGGCCTGACGCAAAAACAGCTACGACCATGGCGCAAGAAAATGCAGGTGGTGTTCCAGGACCCCTTCGGCAGCCTCAGTCCGCGAATGTCGGTAGCGCAGATCATCAGCGAAGGCCTGGAAGTGCACAGCCAGTTGAGCACCGAAGAGTGCAACGCCGAAGTGATCCGGGCACTCAGCGAAGTCGGCCTCGACCCGCAAAGTCGCCATCGCTATCCCCACGAATTCTCCGGCGGCCAGCGCCAGCGCATCGCCATTGCCCGGGCGCTGGTGCTCAAGCCTGCGCTGATCCTGCTCGACGAACCGACCTCGGCGCTGGACCGCACGGTGCAGAAACAGGTGGTCGCCCTGCTCCGCCAGCTTCAGGAAAAACACGGTTTGACCTACCTGTTCATCAGCCATGACCTGGCGGTGGTGCGCGCCCTGGCCCACGACATGATCGTGATCAAGGACGGCAAAGTGGTGGAACGCGGCGCCAGCCATGAAGTGTTTGATTCACCGCAGCATCCGTACACCAAGGAGCTGTTGGCGGCGGCGTTGTTGGGGCAGGCATAATCTTGCCGTTGGACCGCGGCGCTGCCTTCGCGAGCAAGCCCGCTCCCACAAGGGATTTGTGAACAACACAGATCAACTGTAGGAGCGAGCCTGCTCGCGATGAGGCCACTACAGGCAATACACAATCAGGATCAGCCCCCATGAACACCACCGAAAGCCTCAAGGACTACCAGCGCGTTCGCCTGCTGGCGATCCGCTCGTTGTTCGAAATCATCGAGCAATCGAGTGAAGGCACGGTGATTGTCGACCGTGACGCCAACATCGTCTGGATGAACGAACGCTACGCCCGGCGCTTCGGCCTGCAATCGGCAGAGGGCGCGATCGGCAAGCCCTGCGAAAGCGTGATCCCCGGCAGCCTGTTGCGTGAAGTGGTGCGCACCGGCCGGCCGATTCTGCTGGATATGCAAGACACGCCCAAAGAGCCGCTGGTGGTCATGCGCCTGCCAATTCACGACGATGCCGGCGTGGTGATCGGCGCCATCGGTTTCGCCCTGTTCGACGAACTGCGCAGCCTGTCGCCGATGCTCAAGCGCTACATGAGCATGCAGGAAGAACTGGCCTCCACCCGCTCGCTGCTGCGGGCGCGGCAGACCAAATACAACTTCGCCCACTTCATCGGCACCAGCGCCGCCAGCCTGGAAGTCAAACGCCGCGCCCGGCGCAGTGCGAGTACCGAATCGCCGGTGCTGCTGCTCGGCGAAACCGGCACCGGCAAAGAGTTGCTGGCCCAGGCGATCCACAATGCCTCGCCCCGCGCGCACAAGGCGTTTGTCAGCATCAACAGTGCGGCGATTCCCGAATCGCTGCTGGAGGCCGAATTCTTCGGCACCGCCCCCGGCGCGTTTACCGGAGCCGACCGCAAGGGCCGCGCCGGCAAACTGCAGATCGCCCAGGGCGGCACGTTGTTCCTCGACGAAATCGGCGACATGCCGCTGCCCCTGCAAAGCAAACTGCTGCGGGTGTTGCAGGAAAAGGAATTCGAGCCGGTGGGCTCCAACGAAGTGATCCAGAGCGATGTGCGGGTAATCGCCGCGACCTCTACGGATCTGGAAGCAGCGATCAAACGCGGCGAATTCCGCGCCGATTTGTACTACCGCCTCAACGTGTTGCCGATACAGGTTCCGCCCCTGCGCGACCGCCTCGATGACGTGCCGGCGCTCAGTGAAGCGATTCTTGAGGAACTGCGCAGCCAGCATGAACTGCACCACGAAGCCCTGGAACTGTTGGGGCAACACGCCTGGCCGGGGAACATCCGGGAACTGCGCAATGTGCTGGAGCGGGCCGCGCTGCTCAGTGATGACTTGCGGCTGACTACAGCGGATATCCGTGCGGCGATTGGTACGTTCACGCCGGTGGAGCGCGCGGTGCCCTTGGCCATCGAGCCGATTGCCCACGAAACGTTCAGTGCGGCGCGGGAGCGATTTGACCGGCATCTGATCGAAACGACCCTCGCGCAATGCGGGGGCAAGGTGATTGAGGCAGCGGCGCGATTGGGGCTGGGGCGGTCGACGTTGTATAAGAAGATGGCGGCGTTGGGGATTGCAGAGTCTCCATAAAGAGACATGTATCTCCATTGTTAGAAAGACCATCGCGAGCAAGCTCGCTCCCACACTGGACTGCGTTCGCATAACAAATGTGGGAGCGAGCCTGCTCGCGATGAGGCCAGCATTATCAACACAAGTCTCACAATAGAGACAAAAACATCTGACACTCAAATAAAAACAGAAATATATCCTTATATTTCAACTAGTTAAGCATCTGGCACAAAACTCGCTATACGCCTCTCCTACCCAGTTTCACCCAACAAAAATAACAACCCAGGAGACACACCATGAGTGTGATCATTGCCTTGGCAGCGCTCGCGCTGCTGATGCTGGCTGCCTACCGTGGCTACAGCGTTATCCTCTTTGCCCCGATTGCCGCCCTCGGCGCTGTCCTGCTGACTGACCCGTCTGCCGTCGCCCCTGCCTTCACCGGGGTGTTCATGGAAAAAATGGTCGGYTTCMTCAAGCTGTATTTCCCGGTGTTCCTGCTCGGCGCGGTGTTCGGCAAGCTGATCGAACTGTCCGGGTTCTCGCGCTCCATCGTCGCGGCGGCGATTCGCCTGCTCGGCACCCGCCAGGCGATGCTGGTGATCGTGCTGGTTTGCGCCCTGCTGACCTACGGCGGCGTTTCGTTGTTTGTGGTGGTGTTCGCGGTTTATCCGTTTGCCGCTGAAATGTTCCGCCAGAGCAACATCCCCAAGCGGCTGATCCCGGCGACCATCGCCCTCGGCGCGTTCTCGTTCACCATGGACGCCCTGCCCGGCACGCCACAAATCCAGAACATCATCCCCAGCACATTCTTCAACACCACCGCGTGGGCGGCGCCGTGGCTGGGTTTGATCGGCACGATTTTCGTGTTCTGCGCCGGCATRCTGTTTCTCCAGCGCCAGCGCAACAAGGCCCAGCGTGCCGGTGAAGGCTATGGTTCGGACCTGCGCAACGAGCCGGAAACCGCCGCCGACCTCAAGCTGCCCAACCCGTGGCTTGCGCTGTCGCCATTGCTGGCAGTGGGCATCATGAACCTGCTGTTCACCCAGTGGATTCCGCAGGTGTATGGCAAGACCCACAGCCTCGCGCTGCCGGGCATGGCCGCGCCGGTGACCACCGACATCGCCAAGCTCACGGCGATCTGGGCGGTCCAGGCCGCGCTGTTGGTAGGCATCCTCATGGTGCTGGCGTTCGGCTACAAGGCGATCAGCCGCAAGCTGGCCGAAGGCAGTAAAAGTGCGGTCAGCGGTGCGTTGCTGGCAGCGATGAACACCGCCTCGGAATATGGTTTCGGTGCCGTGATCGCGTCCTTGCCCGGCTTTCTGGTATTGGCCGACTGGCTCAAGAGCATACCCAATCCACTGGTCAACGAAGCGATTACCGTGACCCTGCTGGCCGGCATCACCGGTTCCGCTTCGGGTGGTATGAGCATCGCGCTGGCGGCGATGTCCGAGCAGTTCATCAGTGCCGCCCATGCGGCGAACATTCCGCTGGAAGTGCTGCACCGGGTCGCCGCGATGGCCAGTGGCGGCATGGACACCCTGCCGCACAACGGCGCGGTGATTACCCTGCTGGCGGTCACCGGCCTGACCCACCGCGAAGCTTACAAAGACATTTTCTGTATTACGCTGATCAAGACCCTGGCGGTTTTCGTGGTGATCGGCACTTTCTACGCCACTGGCATTGTGTGAGGTATTCATGACGACTCTTTCGGGCAAGACCGCACTGGTCACCGGCTCCACCAGCGGCATCGGCCTGGGGATAGCCCTCAGCCTGGCCAAGGCCGGGGCCAACCTGATCCTCAATGGCTTCGGCGATGCGTCCAAAGTTATTGCCGAGGTGGAACAGTTTGGCGGCAAGGTCGGCCATCACCCGGCCGATGTCAGCGATCCGGCACAAATTGCCGACATGATCGCCTACGCCGAGCGSGAGTTCGGCGGCGTCGACATTCTGGTCAACAACGCTGGCATTCAACACGTGGCAGCAGTGGATGAGTTCCCGGTGGAACGCTGGGATTCGATCATCGCCATCAACCTGTCGTCGGTCTTCCACAGCACTCGCTTGAGCCTGCCGGGCATGCGCGCCAAAGGCTGGGGTCGGGTGATCAACATTGCCTCGGTGCATGGTCTGGTCGGCTCGGTGGGCAAGGCTGCCTATGTCGCCGCCAAGCACGGGGTGATCGGCTTGACCAAAGTGGTCGCGCTGGAAACCGCGACCACCCAGGTCACCTGCAACGCGATTTGCCCGGGCTGGGTATTGACGCCGCTGGTGCAGAAGCAGATTGATGATCGTGCCGCCAACGGGGTTGATCCGCAGCAGGCGCAACATGATTTGCTCGCTGAAAAGCAGCCATCGCTGGAGTTCGTGACTCCGCCGCAACTGGGTGAACTGGTGCTGTTCCTGTGCAGCGAAGCCGGCAGCCAGGTGCGTGGCGCGGCGTGGAATGTGGATGGTGGGTGGTTGGCGCAGTGATCATCTGCCAGACCGCGTGATCGTTCATCGCGAGCAAGCTCGCTCCCACATGGAAATGCGATCCCCTGTGGGAGCGGGCTTGCCCGCGAATGGATCTAAAGACATAAGAAGAGGCAAACCATGTCCGACATCCTCTGGCAACCCGACCCAAAACGCATCGGCAAAACCCGCATGGAGGCCTTTCGGCGCTTCATCAATCAGCGACACCACCTCAAGATCGACGACTACCCTGCCCTGCACCAATGGTCCATCGATCAGCGCCCGGACTTCTGGCAGGCCATCGTCGATTTCTTCGACATCCGCTTCCACGAGCAACCCGATGCAGTGCTGCTTGAAGGCACTGAGATGCCCAGCGCCCAGTGGTTCCCCGGCGCAACGCTGAACTTCGCCGAACACCTGCTACAGCGTCGCGATGATGCGATCGCTGTGGTAGCCGTTGGCGAAAACGGTCAGCGTGAACATTTGACCTGGGACGAGCTCGCGGAACATGTCGCCGGTTTTCAAAACGGGCTGGTAGCGGCCGGTGTCAAGGTTGGCGACCGGATCGCCGCCTGCATGCCCAACACCTGGCAAACCCTGGTGGCCATGCTCGCCACCACCAGCCTTGGCGCTATCTGGTCCTGCTCTTCGCCGGACTTCGGCACCCAAGGGGTGGTTGACCGTTTCGGCCAGATCGAACCGAAAGTACTGGTGACTTGCGCCGGTTACCGCTATGCCGGCAAAGAGATTGACCAGACCGCCAAAGTCAACGAGATCCTCCAGCATCTGCCTTCGCTGCAACAGTTGATCGTCGTGCCTTACGCACGTCCACAGGCGCACATAGAGGAATTCCGCACCCAGGCCAACGTGACGCTGTGGGACGATTTCTACGAGCCCGGCGGCGAACCGGATTTCGTCCCCGTACCCTTCGCCCATCCGCTGTACATCCTCTACTCCAGCGGCACCACCGGTGTGCCCAAATGCATCATCCACAGCACCGGCGGCGTGTTGCTGCAACACGTCAAGGAACACGGTCTGCATGGCGATCTCGGCCCCGGTGAACGCCTGTTCTACTACACCACCTGCGGCTGGATGATGTGGAATTGGCTGGTGTCGGCGTTGGCGACAGGCAGCTCCGTGGTGCTGTACGACGGCTCACCGTTCCAGCCCGACCCGCAACGTTTGATCGACCTGATCGACGACGAGAGCATCAGTGTCTTTGGCACCAGCCCCAAATACCTCGCGACCCTGGAAAGCAGCGGTATCAAGCCGCGTGAAAGCCATGATCTGGGCACCCTCAAGACGTTGCTTTGCACCGGCTCGGCGCTGTCACCGCAAAGTTACGACTTCGTCTATCGCGACTTCAAGGCCGACGTGTGCCTGGCCTCGATGTCCGGCGGCACCGACATCGTCTCGTGCTTCGTCAACGGCAACCCTGTGTCGCAGGTCAGGCGCGGCGAAATCATGGGCAAGAGCCTGGGCATGGCCGTCGAAGTGTGGAACGACGAAGGCCAACCGGTAATTGGCGAAAAAGGCGAGTTGGTTTGCACCCGGCACTTCCCGGCGATGCCCGTTGGCCTGTGGAACGATCCCGATGGCGAAAAGCTGCGCAAAGCCTATTTCAGCCAGTTCCCCGGCGTCTGGGCTCAAGGCGATTACGCTGAACAATTGCCCCATGGTGGGATGATGATCCACGGTCGCTCGGACGCCGTTCTCAACCCCGGTGGCGTACGTATCGGCACCGCCGAGATCTATCGTCAGGTGGAAAAAGTTCCACAGGTGCTCGACAGCGTGGCCATCGGTCAGCAGTGGCAGGACGACGTGCGGGTGGTGCTGTTCGTACGGTTGCGCGACGGGCTCGAACTGGACGAGGCGCTGCAACAGCAGATCCGCGAGACGATTCGCGCCAACACTACGCCGCGTCATGTGCCGGCGAAAATTGTCGCGGTCACCGACATTCCCCGGACCATCAGTGGCAAGGTCGTTGAGTTGGCGGTACGCAATGTAGTGCACGGGCAGAAAGTGAAAAACACCGATGCACTGGCCAATCCCGAAGCGCTGGAGCAGTACCGAAACAGGCCCGAACTCCAGTCTTGAACCGCCACAAAAACCTGTGGGAGCGAGCTTGCTCGCGATAGCGGAGTGTCAGTTGACATCAATGCAAATTGACCCGACGCCATCGCGAGCAAGCTCGCTCCCACAGGTCCTGCGTCGCTGAACCGCTCAAGCGCCCGAATCAACCTGCGCCTGCCACCTGTGCAAGAATAGAGGCCAGCTAATGCGACCCAGGCGCAGGACTCCCAGATGAACGCAACACCAACCGCCAACGATGCCCAGGCCTTGATCGCCCGAATCGACTGGGCAAGCAGCCCGCTGGGCGCCGCCAGCGACTGGCCACAAAGCCTGCGAACCGCCGTGGACATCGTCATTCATTCACCGATGCCGATGTTGCTGCTATGGGGCCCGCAACTGACGCAGATCTACAACGACGGCTTCGCCCTGCTTGCCGGAAGCAAACATCCACACGCCTTCGGACAACCGGCACACCTGATCTGGCCAGAGTTGAAAGAATTTACCGACCCGATTTACARCGCCGTCCTGCAAGGCCAGGTACGCACCTACAGCGAACAGCGCTTTACCCTGCAACGTGAGGGCCGGGAGTCCGACTTCTGGCTCGACCTGACCTACAGTCCGATCCGCGACGAAGGTGCCGAGGTGGCCGGGATCCTGGTCACCGCCATCGAAACCAACGAGCGTCGGCGCATCGCCCTCGAACTCGAACAGCGCTCGGCGGCCAGCCTCAAGGCCCAGCGTGAAACCGAGGAGCGCCTGCAACTGGCCCTCGCCGCCACCGATGCGGTTGGCACCTGGGATTGGGACATCAGCGAGGACCGCTTCATCGCCGATGCGCATTTTGCCCAGCTGCACGGCATCGACCCGGCCATGGCCAACCAGTTGCCGATCAGTGAGTACCTGCACGGCGTACACCCGCAAGACCGCGCCCTGATTGCCCGCAGCATCAAGCATTGCATCACCCACGGCAGCGAATACGCCGAGGAATATCGCCTGTTGCAAGACGACGGCCAGTTGCGCTGGGTGTTTGCCCGCGGTCGCTGCTACAAGGATCACCACGGCCGGCCGATGCGTTTCCTCGGCGCAGCCCTGGACCTGACCGAACGCAAACACACCGAACAGGCCCTGCGCCAAAGCCAGACCGAACTGCAACTGATCATTAACGCCATGCCGGTCCTGATCAGCTACGTCGACCGCGAAGAACGCTTTCGCCTGAATAACGCTGCGTACCTCGACTGGTACGGGCTGACGCCGCAAGAGCTATACGGGCGAACCATTCGTGAAGTGCTCGGCGAAGAAGCCTATGCGCTGCGCGCTCCGTACATCACTGAGGCGCTGTCCGGCCGGCCCTGCAGTTTCAGCATCAGCACGCCGCACCGCGACGGCAGCATCCGCCAGGCTTTGATGAATTACCTGCCACGCCATGGCGCAGACGGCGCGGTAAACGGTTTCTACATCTTCGTGATCGACGAAACCGAACGCAAAAAGACCGAAGAAGCCCTGCGCAACCTGAACGAAACCCTTGAGGAACGGGTTGCCGCCCGCACCCGCCAACTGGCCGAGGCCAACGAGCGTCTGCAAAACGAGATGTTCGAACGTGAGCGCGCCGAAGACGCCTTGCGCCATGTGCAGAAAATGGAAGCGGTCGGCCAGCTGACCGGCGGCATTGCCCATGACTTCAACAACATGCTCACCGGCATCATCGGCAGCCTCGACCTGATGCAACGATACATTGCCGACGGCCGTGCCAGCGAGATCGGCCGATTCACCGAAGCGGCCGTGTCCTCGGCTAACCGCGCCGCAGCCCTCACCCATCGCTTGCTGGCGTTCTCCCGGCGTCAGTCGCTCAACCGCAAGCCGTTGAACCCCAACGAGTTGATCCATTCGCTCGAAGACTTGTTCCGTCGTACCAAGGGCGACCACATCGAACTCAAACTGCAACTGACCGAGAACATCTGGCGGGTCAGCACCGATGTCAGCCAGCTGGAAAACGCCTTGCTCAACCTGGTGATCAACGCCCGGGATGCCATGCCCGATGGCGGCGAATTGCAGATCGAAACCGCCAATGTGTACCTAGACGGCAGCGACATCACGACCCTGGAACCGGTCAAGGCAGGCGACTACGTGATGATTGCCGTCAGCGACAACGGCACCGGCATGACGCCCTCGGTGCTGGCCAAGGCATTCGACCCGTTCTTCACCACCAAACCCATCGGCCAGGGCACCGGTTTGGGCTTGTCGATGATTTACGGTTTCGCCCAGCAGTCAGGGGGCCACGTCAATCTGTTCAGCCTGCCCGGACGGGGCACCAGCGTGCGCTTGTACCTGCCGCGCCTGCATTCGACCGAGCCGGAAAAAGCCCTGTCGCCCGTCCTCGGCGAGGCACCCGCGGCGATTGCCGGCGAAACCGTGATGCTGGTGGAAGACGATCCGGCAGTGCGCATGCTGGTAATGGACCTGCTCAAGGAACTGGGTTACCGCGCCCATGAAGCCGAAGATGCCAAGGGCGCCCTGCCGGTGCTGGAGTCAGACTTGCGGGTAGACCTGCTGGTGACTGATGTGGGATTGCCGGGCATGAACGGCCGACAACTGGCAGAAATCGCCCGCCAGCATCGTCCCGAACTGAAAGTGCTGTTCATGACCGGTTACGCGGAAATCGCCGCCGAGCGCCAGGGTTTCCTGGAAGAAGGCATGGACATGGTAACCAAGCCGTTTTCCATCGACCTGCTGGCCAACAAAATTCGCACGATGATCGGTCAACCGAACTGAGTTGAGGCATAATCGCGCGCCCCCCGCTACCACCCACATAGCCAGCATCGTTGCAAGGTAACCGCCCCATGAAAGCTCAAGCCCGCCATATTCTGGTGAAAACCTCGGAAGAAGCCGAGCAGCTCAAACAACGCATCGCCAAGGGTGAAGCGTTCGATGTACTGGCCAAGAAGTATTCGACCTGCCCATCGGGCAAGCGCGGCGGCGACCTCGGTGAAGTGCGGCCGGGGCAGATGGTCGGCGTGATCGATGCGGTGATCTTCAAGAAACCGCTGCGGGTGGTGCATGGGCCGATCAAGAGCAAGTTCGGGTATCACCTGGTGCAGGTGTTTTACCGGGATTGATGCTGTTGGCTTTCGGGCCTCTTCGTCGGATCGCCGCCCGGAGCAAGCCCGCTCCCACAGGGGACCTGCGCCGTGCACAAATCAAATGTGGGAGCGAGCCTGCTCGCGATCCGATGGCGCAGCCAGCGGCCATTCAACTGTTACTTGGGGATCAGCGCCCCCGGCACCTGAATCACCCGGCTCGCCAACCGATGCCCGGCCTCGGCGGCCTCCCCCGGGCTACCGCCCTTCAGGCGCGAGGCCAGATACGCCGCACTGAACGAATCCCCCGCCGCCGTGGTGTCCACCACCCGCTCGACCTTCTGCGCCGGTACCTCGAATGACTCGCCATCACAACGAATCAGGCACGCTTGCGCGCCGCGCTTGAGCACCACTTCCGGCGTACCGATCTGCTCATACGCGGCAAACACCGCTTCGCAATCGGCATAACCAAACAACGCCTGTTCGTCATCCACCGTCAGCAATGCCATGTCGACATGCGGCAGTACGCTGCGATACGCCGCTTGTGCGTCCTCGACCGATGCCCACAGCCGTGGCCGGTAGTTGTTGTCGAACACAATTCGCGCATCGCGCTGGCGGGCTTCAATCAGAGTGTCCAGCAATTTTTCCCGGCCTTGAGCACCGAGCACCGCCAGGGTGATGCCGCTGAAATACAGCACGTCGTAATCCGGCAGCGCCGCCAGGATCGGCGCGGCGGCCGGCGTAGTGAAGCAATCGCGTACCGCCGCTTCATTGCGCCAATACAGAAAGCGTCGCTCACCGGCGGCGTCAGTCTGGATGCAATACAAACCCGGCAGGCGTCCAGGCAGGCGCTGGACCATCTCCAGGCCGATATTTTCCGCTGCCCAACTCTGGCACATCGCGTCGCTGAAACTGTCATCGCCCACGGCGGTGACGTAGTCCACGCTGCCGTCCTCTCCCAACTCCCGGGACAGGTACACCGCCGTGTTCAAGGTATCGCCGCCGAAGCTTTGTTGCAGGCTGCCGTCGGCGCGATGCTGCAACTCGATCATGCATTCGCCGATCAGGGCAATGCGGGGAGTGTTGGGGCCGAGGGTGTTGATGGTGTTCATGTTGTGGGGTCTCTGGTGTTTCTTTGTTGTCTGGGCGGGCCTCTTCGCGGGCAAGCCCGCTCCCACATTTGGAATGCGTTCCCCTGTGGGAGCGGGCTTGCTCGCGAAGGCCGCACCTCGGTCCTGAACCTTAGAAACAGGTTTCCATGGTCTCGATGACGTTCAATTGCTCGTCCACCAGACAGCCAACACGCCACTTGTCGAACGTCAGGCACGGGTGCGAAGTGCCGAAGGAAATGATATCGCCCACCCGCAGATCAACCCCCGGCGCTACGGTCATGAACGCATGCTGGTCCATCACCGCGGTCACTTTGCAGGCACTCACATCATCGCCTATGGCCGGCACGACGCCCGCCTTGTAACGCAATAATGGCACCGGCAAACCGGCGTCAAAGGCCACGTCGCGTTTGCCCAGGGCAATCACCGCGAAGCCCGGCTCCGGCAGCGATTGCACGTGCGCCCACACTTCCAGCGCCGGACGCAGGCCTTCGTGCAGGTCGCTGCGACGGTCGAGTACGCAGCACTGCGCTTCCTTGTAGATGCCATGGTCGTGAGCCACATAGCTGCCCGGACGCAGCACGCTGAGGAAACGTCCGGCGGCGTTCTGTGCTTCGAAGGATTCGGCGATCAGGTCATACCAGGCCGAACCCGACGCAGTGATGATCGGCTTGACAATGGCGAAGGCGCCGCTGTCCTGCAACTGCACCGCCAGGCGCACCAGTGATGCGGCGAAATCGCGAATGCCGGTCACGGCGTGATCGCCATGGATCACGCCTTCATAGCCTTCGATACCGGTCAGGGCCAGCGCCGGTTGCGCGGCGATGGCCTTGGCCAGGTCGAGCACTTCCTGCTCGCTGCGGCAACCGCAACGTCCACCGACCACGCCGTACTCGATCATGACGTTGAGGCGCACGCCACGGGAGGCGAAATAGGCGCCGAGGTCGGCGACGTTGTCCGGGTGGTCGACCATGCAATAGAAGTCGAACGTCGGGTCGGCCAGCAGGTCGGCGATCAGCGCCATGTTCGGCGTGCCCACCAACTGGTTGGCCATCAGCACCCGGCGTACACCGTGGGCGTAGGCCGCACGGGTTTGCGTGGCGCTGGCCAGGGTGATGCCCCAGGCACCGGCGTCCAGTTGGCGACGGAACAACGCCGGGGTCATGCTGGTTTTGCCATGGGGCGCCAGCTCCGCTCCGCTATCGCTGACGAATGCCTGCATCCAGCGAATGTTGTGTTCCAGCGCCTCGCGGTGCAGTACCAGCGCGGGCAGGCTGACGTCACGCACCAGGTTGGCACCGATCGGGGCAGCGCCTTTATCCACGTTGGCAGTATGGGGGGCAGAAGACATGGTCGAACTCCTCGTTCACGCAGCCGCAGGCAGCCGCTGTTATTCGTTGATGCGACGGGCCAGGCTGTTGGCGCTTTCGATCAGCACCCGGCGATAGTCGTTGTAGTTGTTCTTGGCATCGGCCCGTGGGGCGACGATGCACAGGGTCGCGATGGCCACGCCGTTGGGGTCTTTGACCGGCGCGGCGAAGCAATGGGTAAAGGTATCGGCAACGCTATCGAAGGAAAAGAAACCATCGATGCCGGCCTGACGGATTTCCTTGAGGAACTGCGCAAGCTCCAGGCGTTCGCCATCGGGCAGGATGAAGTCGTCGTGGTCGATCAGGTCGACGATTTCCTGGTCGCTCAGGTGCGCCAGCAACAGGCGCCCGGAGGCGGTCCAGGGGATGGGCGCGTTTTCGCCGATGTCCGAGGAAATGCGGAAATGCCGTTCCCCCTCTTTCATCAGCGCAACGGTGTACTTGCGCCCGTTGAGCAGACACATCTGCGCGGTTTCATGGGTCTGGCTGACGATTTCCTGCAAGGCGTGATCGGCCTCGCGGGTCAGGTCGAAATGCCGCAGGTGCGCCTGCCCGAGAAAGTACAACTGGCGACCGAGGTAGACATGACCGTCCTTGCCCACCGGCTCCAGGATGCGCCGTTCCAGCAGCGAGGCCACCAGTTCGTAGACCGTGGATTTGGGGCTGCCGATGCCGTTGGCGATGTCGTTCGGGCGCAGCGGCTGGCCGATCTCCTTGAGGAAATCAAGGATATCGAACGCCCGGTCCAGACCGCGTGCCCGGCGCTTGATGGTGTCTTCGGTCATTTCAGTGGTTCCCATTCAAAGTCGCCGGGGAGTTTACCGAGAGTGTTGCTTTGACTGTTAGGCCGCCATCGCGAGCAGGCTCGCTCCCACAGGGGAGCGCATTCCAAATGTGGGAGCGAGCCTGCTCGCGATGAAGTCACCTCGGTTCAAGCCTTTTTCTTGTACGCAATGCAATCGATCTCGACCTTGCAGTCGACCATCATGTTCGCCTGCACACAGGCCCGCGCCGGGGCGTGCTCGGGTTTGAAGTACTCGGAAAAGACCTTGTTGAAACTCGTGAAATCCCGCGGATCCTCCAGCCACACGCCAGCACGCACCACATCTTCCAGGCCGAAACCTGCCTCTTCGAGAATCGCGATCAGGTTCTTCATGGTCTGGTGGGTCTGCTCGACAATGCCGCCAGTAATAATCTCGCCGTCCACCGCCGGCACTTGCCCGGAAACATACAGCCAGCCATCGGCTTCAACGGCGCGGGCGAAAGGGCGTGGCTGACCGCCAGCGGCGGTACTGCCGGTGCCGTAACGAGTAATGCTCATGAGTGTTTCTCCTGATTGAACATTGAAGGATCAAAAACGGGTGCTTTTGAGAAATTCCGCCAGTCGTGGCGATTGCGGGCGCTCGAACAGGTCCTTGGGCGGCCCCTGCTCTTCGATACGCCCCTGATTCATGAAAACGATCTTGTCCGAAACCTCGAACGCAAAGCGCATTTCGTGGGTCACCAGCAGCATGGTCATGCCGTCTTCGGCCAGGCCCTTGATCACGCTCAGCACTTCGCCCACCAGTTCCGGGTCCAGCGCCGAGGTGACTTCGTCGAACAGCATCAGACTCGGGTTCATCGCAATCGCCCGGGCAATCGCCACGCGCTGCTGCTGACCGCCGGACAACTGACCGGGGAAATGATCGCGACGTTCCAGCAGGCCAACGCGCTCCAGCCATTTCTCGGCCAGGGCCACGGCCTCGTCCTTGTGCAGCTTCTTGACCTTGAGCAGGCCCAGGGTGACGTTCTGCAACGCCGTCAGGTGCGGGAACAGGTTGAACTGCTGGAACGCCATGCCAGTCATGGCGCGATGGCGCGCGATGACTTTTTCCGGATGGCGAATGCGTTTGCCGTTGACCTCGTCATAACCGATCGATTCGCCGTCGAGCAGGATCTGCCCGCCCTGGAACTCTTCGAGCATGTTCACGCAGCGCAGCAGCGTGGTCTTGCCCGAACCGCTGGAGCCGATCAGTGTCACCACGTTGCCGCGCTGCATCGTCAGGTCGACGCCCTTGAGCACTTCGAGCTGGTCGTAACGCTTGTGCAGGCCGCGAATGTCCAGCAGGGGTTGGCCGTTTTGTGCATTGATTTGAGTCTGAGTCATGGCAAAGCCACCCGCTTTTCAATGTGCCGGCCGAGTAATTCGATGCCGTAGTTGATGACGAAAAACAGAAATCCGGCAAACAGGTAAAACTCCAGGGTCATGAAGGTCCGGGCGATGATCTGCTGGGTACTGAGCAGCAATTCCGCCACACCGATCACCGACAACAGTGTCGAGGCCTTGACGATCTCGGTGGACGAGTTGACCCAGGTCGGCAGGATCTGCCGCAACGCCTGGGGCAACAGTACGTAACCGAGGGCCTGGTAGAACGTCAGGCCGATGGCCTTGCTCGCTTCCATCTGCCCGCGCGGCAATGCCTGCAACGCACCGCGCACGATCTCGGCGACATGGGAGCCGCAGAACAGCGTCAAACCCAGCGCACCGGCCTGGAATGCGCTGATCTGCCAGCCCAGTGCCGGCGCCATATAAAAGCAGGCCAGCACCAGCACGAACACCGGCGTGCCGCGAATCACATCGACATAAAAACGAAACGGTGCGCGCATCCAGAACTTGCCGTAGGTCAGCACCAGACCGGCGACGACACCAACCAGCGTGCCGAGCAGAATCGCCAGTACCGACACCTGCACACTGGTCAGAAAGCCCTGCCACAGGGGTTCGCGCGCCACCCACAACTCATGCAACCAACTGGGGGATTCGTACATGGGGGCCTCCTATCGGCGAATCGCCAGACGCTGTTCGAGGTAACGCAGCATCATGGCAATGAGGTAACAGGCCGCCACATAGAGCGCCGTGGTCACCAGCCAGGTTTCAATCACCCGGTAGCTCTCGACATTGATCTTGCGCGCGTAATAGGTCAGCTCCGGTACGGCGATGGCCGCCGCCAGCGAGGTGTCCTTGAACAGCGAAATGAAGTTGTTCGACAGGGCCGGCAACACATTGCGCAACATCACCGGCACGGTGACATAGGCCTTGACCTGCCACTCGCCCAGGCCAATGGCCAACCCTGCTTCACGCAGGCCCCCGGGAATGCTCAGCAAACCGCCGCGGAACACTTCGGTCAGGTAGGCCCCGGCATACAGCGACAGGGTGATGATGAACGAGGGAATCTTGTCCAGCCGGATCCCCAGGCTTGGCAACGCAAAGTAGATCAACAGAATCAACACCAGGATCGGCGTGTTGCGGATCACCGTGACATACACCGACGCCAGCACCCGCAATGCGCGATGCTTCGACAGCAAGGCAAACGCCATCATCAGGCCGATCACGCAGCCGATGGCGATCGACACCAGGGCCAGCTCCAGGCCCATACCGAGCCCCGCCAGCAAGGTGTCGAAATCGCGCCAGACGGCAGCAAAGTTCAACTGATAGTTCATGGTCAGCAGTACCTGAACGGGGCGATTCATAACCGCCCCGCTCTCACGGGATCATTTGAATTCGACAGGGAAACCAATCGCGGGAGTCGGCAGGTCTACGCCGAACCATTGCTTGAACGATGCCGCGTAAGTCGGGAACTCAACGCCGGTCATGGCTTCATGCAGGGTGGTGTTGACGAAGTTCAGCCAGTCCTGATCGCCGCGCTTGACCGCGCAGGCGTAGGTTTGCGGGCTCCAGGCGTAAGCCGGGCTGCGATAGCGGCCGACGTTCTGCACCATCAGGTATTTGACCGAAGACTGGTCGGTGGCCGCCGCGTCGGCACGACCGGAGTTCACGGCCTGATACATCAAGTCAACGCTGTCGTACTGATCGACCTTGGCCTTGGGCAGCGCCTGATGCACCAACTCTTCGGCATAGACGTTTTGCAGCACCGCCACGGTCAGGCCATCGCCGGCGGCTTTCATGTCGTCGATTTCCTTGTACTTGCTGTTGGCCGGCAACAGCAGGCCGACGCCTTCGCGGTAGTACGGCAGGGTGAACGCCACTTGCTGGGCACGGCTGGCGGTCACGGTGATGAACTGGCAACTCATGTCGACCTTGTCGGTCAGCAGGTTGGGGATACGCGCGTCGGACGACTGCACCACGAACTCGACCTTGCTCGGGTCGTTGAACAACCCTTTGGCGACCATTCGGGCGATATCGATATCAAAACCCTGCAACTTGCCGTCCGCACCCTGGAAGTGCCACGGCGCATTGGTGCTGCCGGTGCCTACAATCAGTTTGCCGCGGGCCAGAACGCTGTCGAGCTTGCTGTCCGCCGCCTGGGCCACGCCCATGGCAGCGGCAGAAACCGCGAACAGAAAAACACACGCTTTGAACAAGGAAGGTCGGCGATGCATGGCAAGCACTCCAGGGTAATGTTTATTCCGCTATACCGGAACACGGTATGCAACAACGGAATAGATAGCAGAAAGTGTGCCACAGGATGTGGAGGGAATGTGAGGGAGATTGAAATTTGTTTTGAATCAGAGGGATGCGTACAAACAGTAAAAAACGTTACGAATCGCTCGGCACCGTAACCGCTACCGTTGGCTACAAAGGGCGGGTATCTGGTTCTCAAACGGGCTGCGCCAATGCACAACCCTGCTCCATCGGCATCGTCAGCGCTGCCGGGCAACCCTTGTGCCCTGAACCGATGTCCTCGCAATCAGTGCTTGAATGAAGTCATCACCCTTTCGGCATTTTCGTCGCAGGTCATGCCTTCGGGCCGGGCCTCAATGGTGTCGATCCATCCCAGCAACTGCGCCTTGCTGTGGGCCAGGTGCCGTTGCATCTCTTCGATCTGCTCGATCTTGCGATGGAGGCCGGCCATCAACTCATCGTGCTTGAACGCGCCCGTCACATTATCCGGCAGCAATTGCTTGAGCTCATCCAGACTGAAACCGGCCTGTTGTGCACACTGGATGAGTTGCAGGGTTTGCAGCGCCTGTTGCGAGTAACGCCGATATCCGTTGGCAGAACGCTCGACCTGCCGGATCAATCCCTGAGACTCGTAAAAACGGATGCGCGATGCGGTCAACCCGCTCAACTGTGCCAATTCACCAATTTTCATCGGGACCTCATTTTGCCTGCTTGACATTAAAGTTAACTTTAAGCTTAGGCTCTACTCATCACTTCGAGGAGTCAAGCATGTCGCCCTTCCAGATATTGAAATTGCCCAACGGTCAGACCATCGGTAATCGCATTGCCAAAGCCGCCATGGAAGAGAACCTCGCCGATACCGAGCAGGTGCCCGACCAGGCGCTGTTTCGCCTGTATCAAGCCTGGGCCGGGGGCGAGGCCGGCTTGTTGCTGACCGGCAATGTGATGATCGACCGCCGCGCCATGACCGGCCCCGGCGGTGTAGCGCTGGAAGACGAGCGCCATCTGGAACGCTTCCGCCAGTGGGCCAGTATCGGCCGGGCCGGCGGTGCGCATTTCTGGATGCAGCTCAACCATCCTGGCCGCCAGACCATGGCCAACCTTGGCCAGCAAGCGCTGGCGCCGTCGGCGGTTGCGCTGGATCTCGGCCAGTTCTCGAAAATGTTCGCCGAACCCAAACCCATGAGCGAGGACGACATCCAGGAGGTGATCCGACGCTTCGCCACCAGCGCCGCACTGGCGGAAAAAGCCGGTTTTACCGGGGTGCAGATCCACGCCGCCCATGGCTACCTGATCAGCCAGTTCCTTTCACCATTGACCAATCGACGCACCGATCACTGGGGCGGCTCGCTGGAAAATCGTGCGCGCCTGCTGTTGTCCGTCGTCGAGGCGGTGCGCCAGGCGGTGTCGCCGCAATTTTGTGTGTCGGTGAAGCTCAATTCAGCGGATTTCCAGCGCGGCGGTTTCGATGCCGATGATGCGCGTCAGGTGATCCTGTGGCTCAACGAACAGCAGATCGACCTGCTGGAACTCTCCGGTGGCAGTTACGAAGCACCAGCCATGCAAGGTGAAGCGCGCGACGGCCGGACCCTGGCACGGGAGGCGTACTTTCTGGAAATGGCCGGTGAACTGGCCAGCGTGGCGCGCATGCCGGTGATGGTGACGGGCGGGATCCGCCGTTTGGCAATCGTCGAACAGGTTCTCGACAGCGGCATCGCCATGGCCGGCATCGGCACTGCGCTGGCCGTGGAACCGCACTTGGTCAAGCACTGGCGCGAAGGCCAGAACAGCCACCCACAACTGCCGCCGATCCACTGGAAGCGCAAGCCTCTGGCGGCGCTGGCGAGCATGGCGGTGGTGAAGTTCCAGCTGCATCGCTTGAGCCGTGGGCGCAAAACCCGACCTGAGGTCTCGGCGCTATGGGCGTTGATTGTCGACCGGTTGTACATTGGCAAGCGTACCCGGCAGTACCGGCAGGCGATGGGCAAGTAATTCAAATTTGAGGTTGGCAGGTACACCGCTATCGCGGGCAAGCCCGCTCCCACAGGATTAGCGCCATTTCAAAATCTGCGCATGACCTGTGGGAGCGGGCTTGCCCGCGATGGGGCCAGTACAGGCAAAACAGATCTCAGCCCGGAATCAGCTCGTCAATGTGCCGATACTCGGCCTGCAACTGTGCCGCCAGCACCTTGCTACGCCCAAGCCGAATCGGCCCGCGCTCGATGTCGATCAGCACCCCCGGACACTCCAGCGTCGGCAACAACGGCCAGTCCTTCAGCCGACCATCGGTCACCAACAACAACCGCTGCTGCTCTGCCGGAAAATGCTTTTGCCGTGCCGCAAGCCATTGCCCCGCTTCGCTCAAAGCCTCCAGCAGGGGCGTGCCGCCACCGGCGCCAAGGCCATCGAGCCAACGGCGCAACCCGGTGGAAGCCTTCAACCCCTGCACCTGCCACTTGGGTACAGAACCGCTGGCCGTGAGCAAGGCCAGACGTGCACGCTGGCGATAGGCATCGTCGAACAATTGCGCCAGCAGGCCCTTGGCATCGCTCAATGCCTGATGACGGCGGGTCGATGCCGAGGCATCAACGATCACCAGCCACAGTTCATGGGGCGAACGCGTGCGCAGGTGAAACAACAGATCCTCACGCTGACGCGGCCGGCCATTGAGCAATGTACCGGGCCAGTTGATCGAGYCATTGCGGGCGGCGTGACGCTTGCCCTGCTTGCCGTGGTCCAGCCGCCCGGCACGGGGTCTGGCATTCGCCCCCGCGTCGGAGCGAGGGCGAATGCCTAGGGCTTTTTTGGCCAGCTCGGAACTTCACGTCGTGCGCCGACCGCCAGCGCCTGGGCAGGCAATTCGCCCCACTGGCCCTGTCCTTCGCTCGGGTTGTCGCTCTGCGGCGCGGTTTGTTGCGCAGTATGGGATTGCGCAGGTGCCGGCGGCGAATTCTCGCGACGGCGATGACGCAAGGCGAACTCGGCGACTGCATCGATATCGTCCTCGGCGATGGTGCTCGCCCCGCGCCAGGCAGCGTGCGCCCGGGCGGCGCGCAGCCAGACCAGGTCGGCGCGCAAGCCATCGACGCCGGCGGCAAAGCAACGTTCGGTAATGTGTGCCAGTGCCTGGTCGTCGAGGGGAATGCTTGCCAGCGCATTACGTGCGTTCTGGCAACGTTCACGCAAAGACGCCTGCGCGGATTCCCATTCGGCGCAGAAACCTTGCGGGTCGCTGTCGAAATCCAGGCGACGGCGGATGATCTGGCCCCGTTCGGCAGGCGCGGTGTGGCCACCGAGGGCAACATTCAAGCCGAAACGGTCGAGCAATTGCGGACGCAGCTCACCTTCTTCCGGGTTCATGGTGCCAATCAGCACGAACTTCGCCGAGTGCCGATGGGAAATACCGTCGCGCTCGACCAGATTGGTGCCGCTGGCGGCCACATCAAGCAGCAGGTCAACGAGGTGATCGGGCAACAGATTGACCTCGTCGACGTAGAGCACGCCACCGTCAGCCTTGGCCAGTACGCCGGGGGAAAACTGAGCACGACCTTCGCCCAGCGCCGCGTCGAGATCGAGGGTGCCGACCAGGCGTTCTTCGGTGGCGCCCAGCGGCAAAGTGACGAACTGACCGCTGGCCAGCAGGTCTGCCAGCCCACGGGCCAGGGTCGACTTGGCCATGCCCCGCGGGCCTTCGATCAGTACACCGCCGATTTTCGGGTCGATGGCGGTCAGGTACAGAGCCAGCTTCAAATCGTCGGCGCCGACCACGGCGGAGAGCGGGAAATGCGGGGTGTCGGTCATTGTCAGGTCTCGGTCATGGTCGGTGTTCAATTCACAAATATCACAGCTGCCTTCATCCCTGTGGGAGCGAGCTTGCTCGCGATGACATATGTTCAGCCGAAAAAGATATCGCCTGACAAGCCGCTATCGCGAGCAAGCTCGCTCCCACAAGGGGGGACATGTCAGCCATCTTCTTCTATATCCAGCAACAAATTCTCCAGTGCCTCGCGGTAGGCGCCGGGTTCCTTCCACATCCCGCGTTGTTGCGCCTCGAGCATGCGTTCAGTCATGTCGCGCAAGGCATGGGGATTGTGTTCACGGACAAAATCCCGGGTGTCCGGGTCGAGCAAATAGGCGTCGGCCAACAACGCGTACTGGTGATCGTCGATCAACTGCGTGGTGGCGTCGAAGGCGAACAGGTTATCGACTGTCGCGGCCATTTCAAACGCGCCTTTGTAGCCGTGACGTTTAACGCCTTCGAGCCACTTCGGGTTGGCCGCCCGGGAGCGGATCACCCGGTTCAGTTCTTCCTTCAAGGTGCGAATCTTCGGCAGGTCCGGCTGGCTGTGGTCGCCATGATAACTGGCTGCCGCCTCACCTTTCAGGCTTTCCACCGCCGCGAGCATGCCGCCCTGGAACTGGTAGTAATCGTTGGAATCGAGCAAGTCGTGCTCGCGGTTATCCTGGTTTTGCAGCACCGCTTGCACCTGACTCAAACGCTGGGTGAACTGCTCACGGGCCGCGGTGCCTTCGTCAGAACCACCATAAGCGTAGCCGCCCCAGTTCAAATAAACGGCGGCCAAATCCTCGCGGCTCTGCCACAGGCGACCGTCGATGGCGCCCTGCACACCCGCGCCGTAGGCACCGGGTTTGGCACCGAAAATCCGCCAGCCGGCCTGGCGTCGCGCTGCGTCTTCATCAAGCCCCGCCTGCAACAAGGCTGCACGCTCGGCGCGCACCTTGGCCGCCAATGGGTTGAGGTCGTCCGGCTCATCGAGGTCGGCCACCGCTTGTACTGCCGCGTCGAACAAGCGGATCAAATTGGCAAAGGCATCGCGAAAGAAACCGGAAACGCGCAAGGTCACGTCGACTCGCGGACGGTCGAGCAAACTCAACGGCAGAATCTCGAAATCATCGACCCGCTGGCTGCCGGTCGCCCAGACCGGACGCACGCCCATCAACGCCATGGCCTGGGCGATGTCATCGCCGCCGGTGCGCATGGTCGCGGTGCCCCACACCGACAGACCGAGCTGGCGCAAATGGTCGCCGTGGTCCTGCAGGTGCCGCTCCAGAATCAGGTTGGCCGACTGGAAACCGATGCGCCACGCCGTGGTGGTCGGCAGGTTGCGCACGTCCACCGAATAAAAGTTGCGCCCGGTGGGCAGCACGTCCAGGCGCCMACGACTTGGTGCACCGCTGGGGCCGGCCGGGACGAAACGACCGCTCAGGGCATCGAGCAATCCGCGCATTTCCGCCGGACCGCAGGCGTCCAGTCGCGGGGCGACTACTTCGCGCAAACCATCGATGATGGCTTGCACTTCATTCCAGCCTGCCCCTTGTGGGAGCGGGCTTGCTCGCGAAAGCGCTGGGTCAATCGAAATCAATGTTGAATGCTCAACCGATTCGCGAGCAAGCCCGCTCCCACAGGGGTTATTCAACGCGTCCGAAATCAACTGCGCGGCAAACAGTTCCAGGCGCTCGCGGGTATCGCCCGCCGTGCGCCAGGTATCTTCGCTGATGTCCACAAGAGCCTCGGGGCGCGGTCCGATCCAAGGCTCGGCCAAGGCGCAATCGAGCGGATCGAACCCCAGTTCGAAGGCCTTGGCCAGCGCCCGCAGCAGACTCGATTGCGCGCCCCGGCCATCGCCCCTTGGAATGCGCAGCAGTGCCAGCAAGGTGTCGATGCGCAAGCGACCGGTGGGCGATTCGCCGAATACATGCAAACCATCGCGGATCTGCGACTCCTTCAAATCGCACAGGTAAGTGTCGAGTCGCGGCAACCAGATCGCCGCGTCGGTATCACTGTCGAGTTGTTCGTCCAGTTGCAGTTCACGGTCGATGTGCGTGTCGCGCACCAGTTGCAGGATGTCACGCTGCAACTCACGGGCCCGGCGCGGATCGAGCAACTGCGCTTCATAATACTCGTCGGCCAACAATTCGAGATTGCGCAGCGGGCCATAGGTTTCGGCGCGGGTCAGCGGTGGCATCAGGTGATCGATGATCACTGCCTGGGTGCGCCGCTTGGCCTGGGCGCCCTCGCCCGGGTCGTTGACGATGAACGGATAGATGTTCGGCAACGGCCCGAGCAGCGCATCCGGCCAGCAGTTCTCCGACAGCCCCACACCCTTGCCCGGCAGCCATTCGAGGTTGCCGTGCTTGCCGACGTGGATCACGCCTTGGGCGCCGTAGGTGTTGCGCAGCCAGAAGTAAAACGCCAGGTAGCCGTGTGGCGGTACCAGGTCCGGGTCGTGATACACCGCGCTCGGATCGACCTGATAACCCCGCGCCGGCTGAATGCCGACGAAGGTCAGGCCAAAGCGCAGGCCGGCGATCATCATCCGTCCGCTACGACACATCGGGTCGTTTTCTGGCGCGCCCCAGCGTTCGAGCACCGCCGCGCGATTGGCTTCAGGCAGTGCGTTGAACATCGCCAGATAATCATCCATCGCCAGGCTTTGCTGGCACGGACGCAGGTCGAGGGTATCGAGATCGTTGCTGACGCCGCCCAGCAACTGCTGGATCAGCGCGGTGCCGCTGTCCGGCAACTCCGCCGGCAACGGATAACCTTCGGCATGCAGCGCCCGCAGGATATTCAGCGCGGCGGCCGGGGTGTCGAGGCCGACGCCATTGCCGATGCGGCCGTCGCGGGTCGGGTAATTGGCGAGAATCAACGCGATGCGTTTTTCAGCATTGGGCAACCGCGCCAGATCGACCCAACGCCGCGCCAGTTCAGCGACGAAGTCCATGCGTTCCGGTTGCGGCCGGTAGCACACCACATCCGACTGACTGCGCTCACTGCGCCATGCCATATCCTTGAAACTGATCGGGCGGCTGATGATCCGCCCGTCCAGTTCCGGCAAGGCAATGTGCATCGCCAGGTCGCGAGGGCCAAGCCCCTGTTCACTGGCGCGCCAACCGGGTTCATTGTCCTGGGCACAAATCGCCTGGATCACCGGAATATTGCGACGGAACGGCCGCAGGTGCGGCGCTTCGGGGCTGGACTGGGCGAAACCCGTGGTGTTCAGAATCACCGAGACGCCGGCCTCGTCGAGCCAGTCCTCGACCACGCCAAGGCAGCCAGGTTCTTTCAGGCTCGCCAGCGCAATCGGCAACGGATTCAACCCCGCCGCCTGCAAACGCTGGCAAAAAACATCAATGAAAGCGGTGTTCGCCGCCTGTAAATGCGAGCGGTAAAACAGCACCGCCGCCACCGGTTGCCCCACTTGCCAGTCGGCTTCCCAGTCGCTCAATGCGGCAGAATGCTTGTGCGGATGGTAAATCGCCGTGCGTGGCAGGGTTTGCGGCTCGCCCCAGCTGTAATCGCGCGCCAGCCAGCGATTGGCCAGGCAGCGGAAGAAATCCAGGGCGTTGCCCATGCCACCCTGACGCAGAAACTGCCAGAGCCGGTCGCGATCCTCGGCGCCGACGGTGCTCAAGTCGCTGAGCTCCGGGTCCGGGCGATCATCGCCCGGTACCAGGATTACCTGCACGCCGCGCTGCGACAGCTCGACCAGACGCTCGATGCCGTAACGCCAATAGGCGATGCCGCCGTGCAGCGAAATCAGGATCACCCTGGCGTGACGCAGCACTTCGTCGACGTACAAGTCGACCGAGGCATGGTTCTGCACCTGCATCGGGTTGGCCAGGCGCACGCTCGGATAATCGTCGGGCAACTGCTGCGCCGCTTCGGCGAGCAGCGCCAGGCTGGAGTCGCCGCTGCACAGGACCACCAGTTCGGCGGGGGTTTGTCCAAGGTCGGCGATGTTGTCATCCGACACGAAACCGCCGGGCTGGGTCCTGAGCAGGTGCATGGCTTACACGCTGAGCGCGGCGCGCAGTTGCGCTTCGAGAACAGTGGCGTCCAGTTCCTGGCCAATCAGCACCAGGCGGGTGATGCGCGCTTCTTCGGCGCCCCACTGACGGTCGAAGTGCTTGTCGAACCGCGTGCCCACGCCCTGGATCAGCAAGCGCATCGGTTTGTTCGGGATCGCCGCAAAACCCTTGACCCGCAAAATGCCGTGCTGGACCACCAGTTGGGTCAGCGCGTCCATCAGCAGGCTTTCGTCGGCCTGGGGCAGTTCGATGGAGATCGAATCGAAGGCGTCGTGATCGTGGTCATCATGATCGTCGTCGCCATCGTGATGATGGTCGTGGTGGCTGTGACGGCTGTCGATGTGTTCTTCGGAGCCGGCACCCAGGCCGATCAGCACGTCCAGCGGCAGGCGACCGCTGCTGGCCTCGATGATTTTGACCGCTGGCGGCAATTCTTCGGCGACTTCCAGGCGCACGCGGGCCAGGTCGGCCGGGTTGATCAGGTCGGATTTGTTGAGAATCACCAGGTCGGCGCTGGCCAATTGGTCGGCGAACAGTTCGTGCAGTGGCGACTCGTGGTCCAGGTTCGGGTCGAGTTTGCGCTGAGCGTCAACCTGATCGGGGAATGCGGCGAACGTACCGGCGGCGACGGCCGGGCTGTCGACCACGGTGATCACCGCATCCACCGTGCAGGCGCTGCGAATTTCCGGCCACTGGAAGGCTTGCACCAGCGGCTTTGGCAGGGCCAGGCCCGAAGTTTCGATCAGGATGTGATCGAGATCGCCGCGACGGGCCACCAGTTCGCGCATCACCGGGAAGAACTCTTCCTGGACGGTGCAGCACAGGCAGCCGTTGGCCAGCTCGTAGACACGACCGTTGGCTTCTTCTTCAGTGCAGCCGATGGAGCACTGCTTGAGGATTTCGCCGTCGATGCCCAGCTCGCCGAATTCGTTGACGATCACCGCGATGCGGCGACCCTGGGCGTTGTCGAGCATGTGCCGCAGCAGCGTGGTTTTACCCGAGCCGAGAAAGCCTGTGACGATGGTGACGGGGAGTTTGGCCAGTGTTTTCATCGGATGCCCTTTGGCTAAGCTGGCGGGCATACGGGACGACGACCGGCAACGCGCACGCGTGTGCCTGAAGAGTTCGCCACCGGATCACCCCGCCCGGTTGAAAGTGAGAATCTGTTTCGAGGCAGGTCTCCTGGCTGACGGTGTGCCGGCCTTGAGCCTGGCATTCGCTGCGCCTTCCCGCCGGTCCCATGGATAGAGCCTGCAGTGGCGTGGCAGCGAACATCACCGTTCACAGTTGCGGGGGCAGCCGCGGCATTGACCGCGTTCCCTTCTTAGCTTCGACAAACGCCGAAGAACCTCGAAAGCGCAAGGCTACGCATGGTATTGGGGCGGGTCAATGTCTTGTGGCGCCATCAGCGGCCCCATCGCGAGCAGGCTCGCTCCCACATTGGAATGCAATCACCTGTGGGAGCGAGCCTGCTCGCGATGAAGGCACCTCGGTCTGCTGTTGAGAACCCTTGCCAATTGACGCCCAACCCCCGCCCATGCTCTCCTACACACCTTGTTACGGGTGCCCTTCACAGGGTGAAACGGGAAACCGGTGAATCATGTGCTTTACTCTTAAGCCATGTCAGTCCGGTGCTGCCCCCGCAACGGTAAGCGAGCGAAGCATCAGATCCACTGTGCCACTACGGCATGGGAAGGTGATGCTTGCAGGAACAGGCCCAAGCCTTTGCCCCCTCGTGAGCCCGGAGACCGGCCCGCAACACAAAGTGACCAGTACGATCACTGAACCAACAAACCCGCGGTGGGCGGGCGCTGTTCGAAACGCTGCGCGCCTGGTCGTGCAGGTTTTTGCATGCGCTCTTATTCCCCGCTGACAGACCAGAGGGATACGCCATGTCGATCATCAGCAGCACCGGCCACATCACCACCAGCAGCACTTCTACCCTGGCCCAACGCCTGACCGCCGCCGTCTGCGCGTCGATCCTGGGCGCTTGCCTTGTGTATTTCGCCGGTTTCTCGCACATCGAAGCGGTGCACAATGCCGCCCACGATACCCGTCACAGCTCCGCGTTCCCGTGCCATTGAGAGCTGCCGACATGATCAAGCGTATTGCGCAAACCGCAGGTTTCACCGGGCTGCTGGCCGCCCTGCTGCTGACGCTGCTGCAAAGCTTCTGGGTCGCTCCGCTGATTTTGCAGGCCGAGACCTACGAAAAAGCCGAACCGGCCGCTGTTGAAGTTCACCAACACGCCGATGGCGCCATGGCCGCCCACACCCACGATGCGCAAGCCTGGGAACCGGAAGACGGCTGGCAGCGCGTGCTGTCGACCACTGGCGGCAATCTGGTGGTGGCCGTCGGTTTCGCCCTGATGCTGGCCGGCCTGTACACCTTGCGCGCACCGACCAAAACCTCTCAAGGCCTGCTCTGGGGCCTGGCCGGTTATGCGACCTTCGTGCTCGCGCCGACGCTCGGCCTGCCACCTGAGTTGCCCGGCACTGCCGCAGCCGATCTGGCACAACGGCAACTTTGGTGGATCGGCACCGCCGCCTCCACCGCTGCAGGTATCTCTCTGATCGTGTTCAGCCGTCACTGGCTGATGAAAGTCCTCGGTGCGGCGATCATCTCCGTTCCCCATGTGATTGGCGCACCGCAACCGGAAGTGCACTCGATGCTCGCTCCGGAGGCACTGGAAGCCCAGTTCAAAATCGCTTCGCAGCTGACCAACGTGGCGTTCTGGCTGGCCTTGGGCCTGATCAGCGCCTGGTTGTTCCGCCGCAAAAGCGATGGCCAATACCACGCATGACGGATGCCAGCACAGCGCCGACCCTGGTGGTCGGCCTGGGCTGCCAGCGGGGCTGCCCCGTCAGCACGTTGCTGGCGCTGCTCGATCAGGCGTTGGAGGCGCACCAGATTGCTCGTCATGAAATCAAGGCGCTGGCCAGCATCGATTTGAAGCGCGACGAACCTGCGCTGATCGAACTGGCTCARCAGCTTGGCCTTGAATTGAAGTATTTCAGCAGCGAACAACTGGCCGTCTATGAGCCGCAACTCAGTCATCAATCGCAAATAGCGTTTGAACGCACCGGTTGCTATGGCGTGGCGGAAAGCGCCGCACTGGCCTTGGCTGAACAACTGGCCCAGGGCCCGGCAAAACTGCTGATTCCACGACAAAAATATGCCCAGGCAACCCTGGCATTGGCCGGCGCGGCATAAAAACCCCGATAATCCCCGCCATTGATCATGAACATTCTTCATCTGAAGCCCTGTTCAGCCCCTTTTTTCCCACAGGAACCGACGATGACCGTCTACTTCATTGGCGCAGGTCCCGGCGACCCCGAACTGATTACCGTCAAGGGCCAGCGGCTGATTCGCAGCTGCCCGGTGATCATTTATGCCGGCTCTCTGGTGCCTGCCGCCGTACTGGAAGGTCATTGTGCCGGGCAGGTGGTCAACAGCGCCGAACTGCACCTGGAACAGATCATCGACCTGATCAAGAGCGCCCACGCCAAAGGTCAGGATGTGGCCCGGGTGCACTCCGGCGATCCGAGCCTGTACGGCGCCATTGGCGAGCAGATTCGCTATCTGCGTGAGCTGGACATTCCGTTCGAGATCGTGCCCGGTGTCACCGCAACGGCGGCCTGCGCGGCTCTTTTGGGCGCCGAACTGACCCTGCCGGACATCTCACAGAGTGTGATCCTGACCCGCTACGCCGACAAAACCGCCATGCCACCCGGAGAGGAGTTCTCCAGTCTGGCGCAGCACGGCGCCACCATGGCGATTCACTTGGGGGTCAATCACCTGGCGAAGATCGTTGAGGAGCTTGTGCCGCATTACGGCGTCGATTGCCCGATTGCGGTGGTGCATCGCGCGAGCTGGCCGGATCAGGATTGGGTGGTAGGAACGCTCGAGGATATTGCCGGGAAGGTTGAAGCCAAGGGCTTTCGCCGTACGGCGTTGATTCTGGTGGGTCGGGTGCTGGGCAGTGATCACTTCAGCGAGTCGTCGCTGTATCGCGCGGGGCATGCGCATCTCTATCGTCCATAAGGCCCTCTTCGCGAGCAAGCCCGCTCCCACACTGGATCTTGCCGGACAAAAAATCGTTGGTCGCTGAAAATTTACTGTGGGAGCGGGCTTGCTCGCGAAGACGTCAGCGAATTCAGCCCATAAAAAAACGGCGCTCACGGGGCGCCGTTTTTTCATTTCGCAGCGAACACCTTAGTAGTAGGCGTTTTCTTTCTGCGTGTGGTCGGTCACGTCACGAACGCCCTTGAGCTCTGGAATACGCTCGAGCAAGGTGCGCTCAATGCCTTCCTTCAGCGTCACGTCGGCCTGTCCGCAGCCCTGGCAACCACCGCCGAACTGCAGGACGGCGATGCCGTCTTCGACCACGTCGATCAGGCTGACCTGACCGCCGTGACTGGCCAGCCCCGGGTTGATCTCGGTTTGCAGGTAATAATTGATGCGCTCGTTGACCGGGCTGTCGGCGTTGACCATCGGTACCTTGGCGTTTGGCGCCTTGATGGTCAGCTGGCCGCCCATGCGGTCGGTGGCATAGTCGACAACTGCATCGTCCAGGAAGGCTTCGCTGAAATGGTCGATGTACGCAGTGAAGCTTTTGAGCCCCAGCGCGGTGTCTTCGGGTTTTTCTTCGCCCGGCTTGCAGTAGGCAATGCAGGTTTCGGCGTACTGGGTGCCAGGCTGGGTGATGAAGACGCGGATGCCGATGCCCGGGGTGTTCTGCTTGGAGAGCAGATCAGCCAGATAATCGTGGGCGGCGTCAGTGATGGTAATAGCGGTCATGGAAACTCCTCGCAGGCTTGGGCGCAGTTTACGCCAATCAACGCGCCGGACAAAGTCCTAGTATTTTTGTCGGGAAAGAATTGTGGGAGCGGGCTTGCTCGCGAAAGCGGAGTGTCAGTCTGCGGTGGGTCAGAGGTTCTCGTAGCGGTTCATGTCCAGTACGCCCTCTTCCACCGGTTCGGTTTCGTGGATGTAGCGGCTCAGGTCATGGAAATAAGGCCAGAATTGCGGATGACTGCGGCGTATCCCCCAATGTTCGACGATTTTTTCGAAACTGTCGGCATCCTTGGCGTTCTCCATTGCATCCACAAACGCCGGCACTTGCCCGGCCGGGATATTGAACATGAAGTTCGGATAGCTGCTGAGCACACCCGGGAAAATCGTCAGGGTGTCGAGCCCCGGCTGATAGCGCAGCGATTCGCCGAGCAGGAATGCGACGTTGCTGTGGGCACGATTGCGCAGCAGGCTGTAGACCTCACGCTTGCCACTGCTGGTTTCGATTCGCAGCAGGGTCGCTTCCGGCAGTTGATCAATCACTTTCAACCCGGCAGCCGGACGCGAAGTCAGGCGGCTCAGTGCCTGCTCGGCACTTTGCAGGTCCGGATCAATGTTCGGCCGCGAGCAGTAGGCGCCGTCGCAGCGATTGATCGGATCGGGCCTGGCATTGAGGTCACCATAACGGGCCAGCAATTGCTGGGCGAAATCGCGCTTGGGATCCTGCGGGTTCAGCTTCAGTGCAGTCGGCGTGTCGTTGTCGATGGACTCGTAGTCCAGCCACATCTTGAATTTGCCACTGTTCTGATACCAGTCGTCGAGGTAGCCATCCCGGGAATCGGCGGGCATCAGGCGCAGGAAGTTCTGCTCGGCACCGTTGCGGATCAAGTCGAAATACAGCCGCGTCTGGGCCTGGTGAGACACGTTGCCAAACACGTCGAAGTTCACTGCCAGTTGATAGTAGGTACGCTCCAGCAGCGGATAGTCGAACAGCCACATTGTTTGCGGCACGTCACCGATCAGGCCTTTGGTCACCGAAGCACTGTCGAAATGGCGGAAGATACTCAGCAACGCATTGTCATTGCCCGCCCACAGGGTCGACCAGCTCGGCGCAGGCTGATCAGCGTAGCTGTCCCGGCGCAAGGCTTCGTATTCATTACGCTTGTCGCGGTAGTCGTGCCACAGGCTCAGGACGCTGCCGACGTCATCGTTCTGCCCCGGCATTGCCAGCAACGGCGTGGCCTGCCCGCGATAGTTCGGATCGGTGACATAGAGGTCGTGCTCGGGCGCCTGGAACAGCGCCCAGAAATTATCGCGGATCACGTCCGTGGCGATCTGACCACGACACACTGGCCCACGGATAAACGTACGCACAAAGTACTCGGCGTTATCGAGCATGAACTGATAGCGCGCCTGTGCCGGAATCGCTTCGAAGGTGGCAAACGGGTTGGCCCGGCTCTGCGGCCCATAGCCCGGCAACGCGTTGACCTGCCAGTTACCGCTGTAGAACAGCGATTTGACCCGCGCCAGCTTCGCCGTGCTCAGCGGATAGGTGATGTGGGTCTTGTGCACGATCACGCCCTGCACCGGCCACAAGCGATAGTAAAACTGCGTGCCTGGATCATCGTTGGGGCGACGGGTGTTGATCAGGTCGATCGGCTGGCCGGTCGGCGTGCGCGAACGCACCCACTGGAAGAAATGCCCGGGCTCCCCATCCTTGAAGTAGAGGTGGGCGAGGAACCAGTGCTCGTACAACCAGCGCCCCACCAGGCTTTCCCGGGCGCCCGGCGAATTGAGCAGGTTTTCCCACTGGACCACTTGTTGGGTTTCTGTTGCGCTGGGGGCCAGGCCCTGCTGGTCGATAGGCGCACCTGCCGCCAGCCAGCGTTGCAGCGTCTGGTACTGCTGCTCGGTCAGGCCGGTCACCGCCAGCGGCATGCCTTCCTTCGGGTGCGAAGCGGCGTAACCGTCAAACTCCGCGGGCGTGGAGCACATGTTTTCCCGGTTCAAGCCCAGGACGATGTCCTCCGGCAGCCTGGCGTTGGGCTGCAACGGGGTTTTGTGGCCAAGTTCAAGCATCCGCGCCATCAATGCGGCCTGGCTGCCCTGGGCATCGAGCACTGAATAGAAGCCCTTTTGCTGCCAGGCCTGTTTGCCGGAGGCGTCCTGGAACAGTCGGGTCGGCGCAACCGCCTGACGGCGGTCACCGTCGTAGACCGGTACTTTGGTTGCGCCCCGTGCCGCGCCCTCGCCGCTGCCCAGGTTGAGCTGACAGGCGGCGTCGTTGCAGGCGTGGCAGGCCACGCACTTTTCAGTGAAGATCGGTTGAATGTCGCGGCTGTAGGAAATAGAAGGTGAAATGGCAGAGGAAATCGCCGGACTTTGCGCCACTGCGCCCCAGCTTGAAAACAGCAGCAATGTGCCGATGACGAAGCGATACGACATGTCCCTGGTCCTGAATCCTGAAAAAACGCCGCGATTCTACCGGTCTGTCATCCTTACCAACATGAACGATATTCATGCAAAATCGAGTCATGCTCTAAAAGCGCACAGGTTTGCTATCATCCCGGCCCTTCGTCATGGTCTTACCGAGTAGTCCAAATGTCCGATCGCAGCGTTCGCCTTCAAGCTCTCAAGCACGCCCTCAAAGAGCGCATCCTGATTCTCGATGGCGGTATGGGCACGATGATCCAGAGCTACAAGCTCGAAGAGCAGGATTACCGTGGCAAACGCTTCGCTGACTGGCCGAGCGATGTCAAAGGCAACAACGACTTGCTGGTACTGACTCGCCCGGACGTGATTGGCGGCATCGAGAAAGCCTACCTCGACGCCGGCGCCGATATTCTGGAAACCAACACCTTCAACGCCACCCAGATCTCCCTGGCTGACTATGGCATGCAAGGCCTGGCGTATGAGTTAAACGTAGAAGGCGCACGCCTGGCGCGCAAGGTTGCCGACGCCAAGACCCTGGAAACCCCGGACAAGCCACGCTTCGTTGCCGGCGTGCTTGGTCCTACAAGTCGCACCTGCTCGTTGTCCCCGGACGTGAACAACCCCGGCTATCGCAATGTGACCTTCGATGAACTGGTGGAAAACTACACCGAATCCACCAAAGGCCTGATCGAAGGCGGCGCCGACCTGATCCTGATCGAAACCATTTTCGACACCCTGAACGCCAAGGCCGCGATCTTCGCCGTCCAAGGCGTGTTCGAAGAACTGGGCGTCGAACTGCCGATCATGATTTCCGGCACCATCACTGACGCCTCGGGCCGCACCCTGTCGGGTCAGACCACCGAAGCGTTCTGGAACTCCGTGGCCCACGCCAAGCCGATCTCGGTCGGCCTGAACTGCGCACTGGGCGCCCGCGAATTGCGCCCGTACCTCGAAGAGCTGTCGAACAAGGCCAACACCCACGTTTCCGCGCACCCGAACGCCGGCCTGCCAAACGAGTTCGGCGAGTACGACGAGCTGCCATCGGAAACCGCCAAGGTCATCGAAGAATTCGCTCAAAGCGGCTTCCTCAACATCGTCGGCGGCTGCTGCGGCACCACGCCGGGCCACATCGAAGCCATCGCCAAGGCAGTGGCCGGTTATGCGCCGCGCGAGATTCCGGATATTCCCAAGGCTTGCCGCCTCTCGGGCCTGGAACCCTTCACCATTGATCGCAGTTCGCTGTTCGTCAACGTCGGCGAGCGGACCAACATCACCGGTTCCGCCAAGTTCGCCCGGCTGATCCGCGAGGACAACTACACCGAAGCCCTGGAAGTTGCCCTGCAGCAGGTCGAGGCCGGCGCCCAGGTGATCGACATCAACATGGACGAAGGGATGCTCGATTCGAAGAAGGCCATGGTGACCTTCCTCAATCTGATTGCCGGCGAACCGGACATCTCCCGCGTACCGATCATGATCGACTCCTCCAAGTGGGAAGTGATCGAAGCCGGCCTGAAATGCATCCAGGGCAAGGGCATCGTCAACTCGATCAGCATGAAAGAAGGCGTCGAGCAGTTCATTCATCATGCCAAGCTGTGCAAGCGCTATGGCGCCGCGGTGGTGGTGATGGCCTTCGACGAAGCCGGCCAGGCCGACACCGAAGCGCGCAAGAAAGAAATCTGCAAACGCTCCTACGACATTCTGGTCAACGAAGTGGACTTCCCGCCGGAAGACATCATCTTCGACCCGAACATCTTCGCTGTCGCCACCGGTATCGAAGAGCACAACAACTACGCCGTCGATTTCATCAATGCGTGTGCCTACATCCGTGACGAACTGCCCTATGCACTGACCTCCGGTGGCGTGTCCAACGTGTCGTTCTCGTTCCGCGGCAACAACCCGGTGCGTGAGGCGATCCACTCGGTGTTCCTGCTGTACGCGATCCGCTCCGGGCTGACCATGGGTATCGTCAACGCCGGCCAACTGGAGATTTACGACCAGATCCCGGTGGAACTGCGCGACGCCGTGGAAGACGTGATCCTCAACCGCACACCGGAAGGCACCGACGCCCTCCTCGCCATCGCCGACAAGTACAAGGGCGACGGCAGCGTCAAGGAAGCCGAGACCGAAGAGTGGCGCAACTGGGACGTCAACAAGCGTCTGGAACACGCGCTGGTCAAGGGCATCACTACGCACATCGTTGAAGACACCGAAGAATCGCGCCTGTCCTTCAACCGCCCGATCGAGGTGATCGAAGGCCCGTTGATGGCCGGCATGAACATCGTCGGCGACCTGTTCGGCGCCGGCAAAATGTTCCTGCCGCAAGTGGTGAAATCCGCCCGAGTGATGAAACAGGCCGTGGCCCACCTGATCCCGTTCATCGAACTGGAAAAAGGCGACAAGCCGCAAGCCAAGGGCAAGATCCTGATGGCCACGGTCAAGGGCGACGTGCACGACATCGGCAAGAACATCGTTGGCGTCGTGCTCGGTTGCAACGGCTACGACATCGTCGACCTCGGCGTGATGGTACCGGCGGAGAAAATCCTGCAGGTGGCCAAGGAACAGAAGTGCGACATCATCGGCCTGTCCGGCCTGATCACCCCGTCGCTGGATGAGATGGTCCACGTCGCCCGCGAAATGCAGCGCCAGGACTTCCACCTGCCGCTGATGATCGGTGGCGCGACCACCTCCAAGGCCCACACGGCAGTGAAGATCGAGCCGAAGTACAGCAACGATGCGGTGATCTACGTCACCGATGCCTCCCGCGCCGTGGGCGTGGCGACGCAGTTGCTGTCCAAGGAACTCAAGGCCGGTTTCGTCGAGAAAACCCGCCAGGACTACATCGAGGTTCGCGAGCGCACGTCCAACCGCAGCGCCCGCACCGAACGCCTGAGCTATGGCGCAGCCATCGCCAAGAAACCGCAATTCGACTGGGCGACCTACACGCCGGTCAAACCGACTTTCACCGGGACGCGGGTACTGGACAACATCGACCTCGACGTTCTGGCCGAGTACATCGACTGGACCCCGTTCTTCATATCCTGGGACCTGGCCGGCAAGTTCCCGCGCATCCTCCAGGACGAAGTGGTCGGTGAAGCCGCCACCTCGCTGTACAACGATGCCAGGGAAATGCTGCGCAAATTGATCGACGAAAAGCTGATCAGCGCCCGCGCGGTGTTCGGTTTCTGGCCGGCCAACCAGGTGCATGACGATGACATCGAACTCTATGGCGATGACGGCAAGCCAATGGCCAAGCTGCATCACTTGCGCCAGCAGATCATCAAGACCGATGGCAAGCCGAACTTCTCCCTGGCCGACTTCGTCGCGCCGAAAGACAGTGAAGTGACCGACTACGTGGGTGGTTTCATCACCACCGCGGGGATTGGTGCCGAAGAGGTGGCCAAGGCCTACCAGGATGCTGGCGACGACTACAACTCGATCATGGTCAAGGCCCTGGCCGACCGCTTGGCCGAGGCCTGCGCCGAGTGGCTGCACCAGCAGGTGCGTAAAGACTACTGGGGTTATGCCAAGGATGAAGCGCTGGATAACGAGGCATTGATCAAGGAGCAGTACAGCGGTATCCGTCCGGCACCGGGTTACCCGGCCTGCCCGGATCACACCGAGAAAGCCCAACTGTTCGCCCTGCTCGATCCCGAAGCCCAGGAAATGCGCGCAGGCCGCAGCGGCGTGTTCCTCACCGAGCACTACGCGATGTTCCCGGCAGCAGCAGTCAGCGGCTGGTACTTCGCTCACCCGCAGGCGCAATACTTCGCCGTGGRCAAGATCGACAAGGACCAGGTACAGAGCTACACCTCGCGCAAAAGCCAGGAGTTGAGCGTGACCGAGCGCTGGCTGGCGCCGAACCTGGGTTACGACAACTGATTGCAGGCGTACTTGATTCAGTGTGGGAGCGGGCTTGCTCGCGAAGGCGGCGTGTCAGWAACAGACATTTTCACTGAACGGCCGCCTTCGCGAGCAAGCTCGCTCCCACAGGAAATGCGCCAGCCCTGAGTGAATTGTCTTTGCCGTGAGCAAGGTCGACAASGACCARGTACAGAGCTACACCTCGCGCAAARGCCAGGAGTTGAGCGTGACCGAGCGCTGGCTGGCGCCGAACCTGGGTTACGACAACTAAGAGGCTCCATTGGCCACGATATTGTGGTCAACACATACCCCTGTGGGAGCGAGCTTGCTCGCGATGGCGGTCTGACAGTCGCATGGATATCGATTGTTATGACCTCATCGCGAGCAAGCCCGCTCCCACATTTGTTTTGTGCATGCTGTGAATTGTCTATGCTTGCCTCACACACATTCCTGGCGAGGGATTTATGGACGATCCGGCCGACAACAAGCCGCCGACGTTCTGGCAAATGCTGCACAGCGTCATGGCGGCGGCGTTCGGGGTGCAGAGCGGGAAGAACCGGGCCCGTGATTTCACTCATGGCAAGCCGAGTCATTTCGTGATTCTGGGGATTCTGTTCACGGTGGTGTTTGCATTGACACTGTTCGGCATCGTCAAACTGGTGCTGTTTCTGGCCGGGGTTTGATGCGACTCAGTGCATCAGGGTTTGCAGGGTGAACGGGTAGCGCCAGGATGCGGGACGCCCCTTGGCCGAGAATTTGTGAAAGTCCACGCCGAAATCCTGCGCGGCGCCCATCGCCAGCAGTCGCCTGGCCTGTGTCCGATCGATCAGTTGCAACAACGGAATCTGTCGGTCACGGCCGCCGTACTGGCTGATGTCCACGCCTTCATCGTAGTCATGCAATTGCACCAGCGCCCAGCCCCCCAGTGTGAAGTGCCCGCCCAGCAAGACGCTCAGGCGACGGTCCAGCAGTGCCTGCAACGCCGCGGGTGAATTGTTGATCGCGCCGAACAATACGCCTTGGCCTGGCACACCGCCGGCTTCGGCATAAGCCTGCATCACACCGAACGCCATCTCGTCATTCGCGGCCCAGACCAGCGACGTCTGCGGGTAGCGCTTGAACAACAACCTGGCCTGCTCGTAGGCGCGTTGCCGGTTCCAGCCGCCGTACACCAACTGGCGCAAACGTACTTCGGGGTGCTCGGCCAACGCACGCCGCAGGCCCTTCTCGCGAAACTGCGCGGACGGGGTGATCTTCAAACCGGAAAACGCCAGCAGTTCGATCGTCTGGCCAGGGGCCACCGGGCCGCGCTGTCGAATCAGCTCCTTGAGCATCAGGTAGCCGCCCTCCTCGTCATTGGGCACCAGGCTACCGAGCAAATCGGGATACTTGTCAGGTCGGGCGCCGATCAGTTTCATCTGATCCGCAGTCAAGGCGTTGTTGACCATGAACAGCTTCACACCGCTGCCTTTGGCCAGCCGCAGGATTTCGGGCGCGATGTATTGCTCGTTGACGAAGACCAGATAGTCGGGACGATGGGAGCCCTGAAGGGCTTCGCGAGCCTGCCGGATAGTGTTTTCCGAGACGCGGTCGGAATACTGGATGCGCAAGTCCATCCCCAGGTCGGTCGCCGCGGCCTGCATGAATTGCGAGTAACTCATCCAAAAAGCTTCCGTGGGGGTTCCCGGGTTCAGGAACAGCACTGACGCCGCCTGGGCACAAGGTCCCACGACCATGCCCAGCGTCAGTAATACGCCACACAGAAACTTCAACATTGGTCGTCCGAGCCCCCGGAAATTCGCCGCGCATTATAGCCAGCGAACGTCCGTAAAACGGCGATTTTTCCGGTTTTTGTCAGACAATCGTCGGAACCGGGCCCGGACGGGGTCGTTTACTGATGGCTGACCCAGAAAATCGCCGTCCCCACGACCAGCATGATCAGGAACAAAATTGCCCAGGCATCAACGGTGCTATCGCTTTTCCGTGCTTTGGTTGGGTTGCTCATTGCATCGCCTCTTGTCGGTTTTATCGGTGATTGCATAAAGACTCGAGCAGAGTAAAGACGACGATTGCCCGCACCACAAACAAGGGCTTTGCAACAACAACTCTCATTAGGCGATTTGGTTCTTTACATATACTCAAACATCACTTTTGCGCATAACCGCAAACTGGTATCTTGCCCCGGCTCCGTAGGGAGTGCGCGGCCGTGCGCGCAGAATTGCCGAGGTTTTATCGGACGCCAGCAAGCCAAAAAAACGCCGCTGTTTCCGACCGGCCCAAGCCTGAGAACAGGACTTTTATGTACGTATACGACGAATACGATCAGCGGATCATCGAGGACCGCGTCAAGCAGTTCCGTGATCAGACCCGACGCTATCTGGCAGGCGAGCTGAGCGAAGAAGAATTCCGCCCCCTGCGCCTGCAAAATGGTCTTTATATCCAGCGTTTTGCACCGATGTTGCGAGTCGCCGTGCCTTACGGCCAACTGACTTCGCGTCAGATACGAATGATGGCCAAAATTGCCCGCGACTACGACAAGGGCTACGCCCACATCAGTACCCGGCAGAACGTGCAGTTCAACTGGCCGGCCGTGGAAGACATTCCGGACATCCTGGCTGAACTGGCCACCGTGCAGATGCACGCGATCCAGACCAGCGGCAACTGCCTGCGCAACGTCACCACCGACCAGTTCGCCGGTGTCGCCTTCGATGAGCTGATCGACCCGCGCCCATGGTGCGAGATCGTCCGTCAGTGGACTACATTCCACCCGGAATTCGCCTACCTGCCGCGCAAGTTCAAGATCGCCGTCAACGGCTCGACCTCCGACCGCGCCGCCATCGAAGTCCACGACATCGGCCTTGAGCCGGTGCACAACGCCGCTGGCGAACTGGGCTTCCGTGTCTTGGTGGGTGGTGGCCTGGGCCGTACACCGGTGGTGGGGGCATTCATCAATGAATTCCTGCCGTGGCAAGACTTGCTGAGCTACCTCGACGCCATCCTGCGGGTCTACAACCGCTATGGCCGTCGCGACAACAAGTACAAGGCACGGATCAAGATCCTGGTGAAGGCGCTGACACCTGAAGTCTTCGCGCAAAAAGTCGATGCGGAGATGGAGCACCTGCGCGGTGGCCAGACCACGTTGACCGAAGCCGAAGTGCAGCGCGTCGCCAAGCATTTCGTCGACCCGGACTACAAGGCGCTGGAAAACCAGGCCGCCGCACTGGCCGAACTCGACCAGCAGCACCCGGGCTTCGCCCGCTGGCGCGTGCGCAACACCCTGGCCCACAAGAAGCCGGGCTATGTGGCCGTGACCCTGTCCCTGAAGCCGACCGGCGTTGCACCCGGCGACATCACCGACAAGCAGCTCGACGCCGTGGCCGACCTGGCCGACCGCTACAGCTTCGGTCAACTGCGCACCTCCCATGAGCAGAACATCATCCTGGCCGACGTCGAGCAGGACAAGCTGTTCGCCATGTGGGGCGAGTTGCGTGAGCAAGGCTTCGCCACGCCGAACATCGGCCTGCTGACCGACATCATCTGCTGCCCGGGTGGTGACTTCTGTTCCCTGGCCAACGCCAAGTCGATCCCGATCGCCGAATCGATCCAGCGCCGTTTCGACGACCTGGATTACCTGTTCGACATCGGTGAACTGGACCTGAACATCTCCGGTTGCATGAACGCCTGTGGTCACCACCACGTCGGCCACATCGGCATCCTCRGGGTGGACAAGAAGGGCGAAGAGTTCTATCAGGTTTCCCTCGGCGGCAGCGCCAGCCGTGACGCCAGCCTGGGCAAGATCCTCGGCCCGTCCTTTGCCCAGGAAGCCATGCCTGACGTGATCGAAAAGCTGATCGACGTGTACATCGAACAACGTACCGAAGACGAACGCTTCATCGACACCTATCAGCGTATTGGCATCGACCTCTTCAAGGAGCGTGTCTATGCAGCGAATCATTAAGAACAACGAGGTCGTCGACGAGACCTGGCACCTGCTGCCCAAGGATTTCAACATCGACGGGATCAGCAACTGCGACGACCTCATCGTGCCGCTGCAGCTGTGGCGCGAACACAGCCGTATGCTCCTGGCCCGCGACGGCGGCCTGGGCATCTGGCTGGACGCCGATGAAGAAGCCGAGGAAATCGGTGAAGACGTGGCGCAGTTCCAGGTCATCGCCCTGAACTTCCCGGCATTCACCGATGGCCGCAACTACTCCAACGCCCGCCTGCTGCGCGACCGTTACGGTTTCAAAGGCGAATTGCGGGCCATTGGCGATGTGCTGCGCGACCAGCTGTTCTACATGCATCGCTGCGGTTTCGATGCCTTTGCTGTACGCCCCGACAAAGACCCGTACGAAGCCCTTGAAGGCCTCAAGGACTTCTCGGTGACCTATCAGGCCGCTACCGACGAACCGCTGCCGCTGTTCCGTCGCCGCTGACCGTCACGCCTGGAACCCCGGCCCGGGGTTCCAGGCGTTTTACCCTTCCCGCTAAAACACCGGATGATCCGCCAGCGGAATCGGCCGCCCCGTGGCGACCCAGTCGCGGTACAGCCGGACTCGATCTTCCAGCACCACGAACAACCTGAACGGATTGTCCGCATCGGCCATCCGCGTTTCGACACACTGACGCAACCAGCCCCACAACTCCTCTGAAGCATCCGCTTCGTGCAGCAAGCGCCACACTCGCGCCTGTAGCGACAGATAACCGACCTGGAAATCCGCCGTCAGGCTCAAACCATCCATTACCCTCAGCAACGTACTGCCCGATGGCTTGCCCGCCAATCGTTGCCAGATCTGTTGCCGCGCCTCGCGCACGCTTTCGTCGCCCTCCTCCAGCCAGGGCGTCGCACTGCCATAATCGACACCCGGCTCACTCAGCCACAGATTGATACCGGTGCGCTCACGATGATCGACCAGGCGCAACAACGTGTCTTCATCCGTCAGCGGGTTACCCCACAGTTTCACCCGGTCCCGGGAGACCGCCTGATTCAGTATCGCGTAGGGAACCCGGCCGATCCGGTTGCCGCGCAAGTCAAGCGAGGTGAGGTACGGCTGATCGGCGATGCCAATCGGGCAATGGCGAATTCCGGTGTTTCTCAGGTTCAACACGCGCAAGTCATTCAACCCCAGTACAACGGGCGGGACAGCCAAAGGGTTGTCGCTCAGATCCAGTGTTTGCAGGCTCACCAGATCACAAAACTGTGAAGCCGTGTTCTCCTGAAGCTGCAGAAAGGTGGAAGCCAGGCTGAGCGTTTTGAGTCGGGTCATCTGACGGACCGGCGCAGGCAATACCCCCTCCAGCACGTCGTTTGCGTTGAGCCGACGCAGGTCGACACGCTCCAGGTTCAGGGAGCGCAGATTCGGAAAGCTTTCCAGAAAGGTGTCCAGGCTCTCGCGCTCGACCAAGTGCAGGGCCTTCATCGATATCTCGACGACATCATTGAAGCGCACGTTCATCGTCGGCAACCGATGGAAGTCCTCGAATCCCAGATCCAGCCTGTAGCCGGAAAACCCTTCATCGGACAGCACTCTATTGATCCGGGGCGGGCATTTTTGCCAAATGCTCATCAGTTCGTCGCCCAGTTCCAATCGTGCTTCACGCTCGTAATCGATCACGCTTTGCAGCAGTTCGACATTGTGCGCCGCCACCTGCTGAGGACTCATGCCCGCGGCATCTTCATCGCCTACCGCCAGAAAATCCACATCCATGTCATCGGCATCCAGCACAGCCTGGTCGACCCACTGGCGCAGGTCGGCATGCAGCTGCTGCATCTCGAGAGTCAGGCGATCCACCAGTGCTTGTGCACCAGCACCCGCCATCAGGAGCAACTCGTCCGCCTGGGCATCGGTGAAGTCCGGGTACAGACTCTTGACCTGCAAACGCTTGATTTCGTGGGTCAGCACAGCGGCCTGTGGCGTATTCGGAAAGCCGCCGCCGCGCAATCCCGGGGCCTCGAAGGGCAAGCCCGAATCCATTCGATTCAAACCGAGCATCAGCTCGGAACGGGGCAACGAATGCGTGCCAATACGCAACCGCAACTGGCTGGCCGCATCTGGCGAACGCAGCGACATCGCCGTGCGCTCCTCCACGGACAACAGGTCGACCAGCGCGGTAAACAGATCCGAACCCTCGCCGTCGGTAGCGGCCACTGCAGAGTACCGATAACGATCACCCTCCTTGATCAAACGCCGACAATCCGCTGAATCGAGCGGACCGCAGCGGTCCAGGACCCGGCCACTGATTGATCCGTCGAGCACTTCGATACGCAAGCCTTTCGGCCAATCGGGCAGGCGTTGCAGGGAATGAAACGCCAGGACATCGGTTTCGGGATGGACAACCGAGCGCAAGTACAGGCCTTCATAAGCCCGGTTGAGTCGTACGTGTTGTTGATACTCCCGCGCCTTGCTGTCCAGGCGCTTGAACAGTTGCAGCGCCTCGTCAGCATCGAAGGGCTGATCGATGTCGACTCCCGAACGGTCGAGGATTTGCTCCACGGCACTTTTCGGCAACCCGGGGTATTCGCCCTGAAACAGGCGAATCCAATCCTGGTCCGAGCGCTGCAGCGCCTGATAGCGGGCATTGAACAATCCGGCCCGCGCTTGCAGATCGGCGACAGCGTCGAGTTCCTGATCGAGCTTGAAGCGCGTAATGGTATCGGCGAGCAACGGCGTCGGTGGGCGCCCGGCCTGCATCAGGCGCAGCATATCGTCGTCGACCGTACTGACCTGAGCGATTTGCGCCAGCACCTCATCACTGAAGGAAGCAAGTGGCGCGCAAACGCCACGCATTAGCTCCACACGTGTCGACACGGGCGCCGGAGCCGATCCAGGTGTGGGCTCGGCCGGCGTTTCGCGAGGCGTTTCGGGAGGCGGCTCGCTCCCGGGTTCCCGGGGCTCGCGCAGCGTTCCGGCGATTTTTTCTTCCCCCTTGAGTGCCGCCACCGCCCCGGCCAGCGGAAGCGCATTGAGCAAGCCGAACACGGTGCGCGTCACGCCTTCGGAGCGCTGCTCGGGTGTTTTGCCGTTGATGGCCTGATCGAGGCCGTAACCGGTGTCGATCAGGCCGGCCAGCACCAGCACACCCTCGCCTCCTGGAATGAACAACGCCAAAGGACCCAACCGATTGATCCACTGTACAAGCGGTTCCACCGCCGCGCTCAGGTTGTCGCGATTGACTTGGGCATCGTCGCGGATGGTTTTGACACTGGCCATGGAGGCTTGCTTCATGGTCAGCACCAGTTGCGCGAACGGGTCAGTGTCGGTCGGCGGACGCGCAAGGTCGATGTAATCCTGCGGGTCCCAGAAACCGTCGTTGTTGAAGAGCCCGGCGTTCTTTTTCAGCCAGTACTCCTTCGGGTAAACCGCCATGCCCTCCAACGCCGTCAACACGCCCGCATGGAAGGTGCCGTCTTCACGATCGTCTTCGGCAAAGTGCGCAACCAGCGCTTGCCGTGTAGCGTCCACCGCGCCTTGAGCCACGATCCATTGGCGCAGGTGCTGGAAGTCGGTGAACTCATGCAAGGGTGAGGAATTGCCCGGGATATTCAGCAAGACCCTGCCACTGTGACGGTGGCGATAACACCAGATATCGTTCGAGGTGTAGCGATAGATCGTCAGCCGGCCGACCTCGATCGGCGCGCTGACCCGGGTTGGTGCCTGCACCTGGCCGATGGTCAGCGCATTCCAGGTCTGCTCCGCCGGCAACCCGGCGGCCTGCATTGCCAGGGCCAGGCCCTCCTGACTCAAACTGCCCTCCTGATGCTGCAGGCAGGCGCTCATGATAAAGGCGGCCTTGGCCGAGGTTCTCAGGTCGTAAGGCTCTGTCTGGACGATGCGCTTATCGGAAGGCCAGGCGTGGTCAAGGTAAGCCTGATAGCGGGTTTGCAGATCCAGTTCCCATACCCATTGTTTGAAATCGGCCGGCCGGAGGGCGATTTGCGTGGAGGGACCGTAGGTCTGCGGTGTTGTGCACCGGTAAATCCCCTCATAGTCCCGGTAATAATCCACGACTCTGGCAGGTGGCTCATCAACGATGCGTATCTCGGGACCGATGTCCGCAGGCGTGTACAAGCCGAACGCCGTTTCACCGAAACGACCGTCACCCACCGTCTGATAATTCGACAGCAATGCCTGCACCAGGGTGCGTGAATTGTTCACCTTTCCCTGGTGGATCGCGTCATGCGCGGCGCTTGCGTCAGTGTCGTAGTCCAGCGTTACCAGCAGAGCCGTTTGCGGATCGATGGCCTGTCCCCATTTTTCCGTTATCAGTGCTGCACCGAATTGCTCGGGGGATTGCGGCAGCGCTGTCGCTACCGCCGTTTTCAGTTCATCACGCAAGGGCGTGACAGGTGGATGTGGCGGTGCGTAGTGGCCGTGCGAATAGTCGTTCATGTGCATTCCGTTGCAGATATTGGAGAAAATGCAACATAGCGACTGGTGGCTGGGTCGGCAGCAGGAAGGGCTCGTCAGCGCGTCTGGGAAATTTCGCTGATGCGTGAAGGATGTAGCAGCTGCCGAGCCTGCGAGGCTGCGCTCGAGGACAAAGTCCTCGCAGGCTGGTGTACGCGGTTTGTCTGATACACCGAGCTGCACGGTTTTGCGACTGCTTCGCAGCCGAACGCAGCCTCGTAAACTCGACAGCTGCTACAAAGGACCGTTTCAACTTCAAAAACCGCAGCAGGCGCTGCGGTTTCATTTTTTCGAAGGCAACAAAAGCGTTACCAGAAGCGTTGCTGGGTCAAGCGGCTCCACCAGCTCAGCAGCACGCGATCGACCGAACCGCTGGCGGCCATGCCGATGCGCTCCGGCAGGCTTTTGCGTTCGGAGTAATGCAGGTGATAGAGCTCGGACTGCCTGGCCCGTTCGGCGAGGTATTCATCACTGGTCTTGAGTTCGTCGACCAGATGTTTGTCCAGCGCTGCGACGCCGAGCCAGATTTCGCCGGTGGCCACTTCATYGATCGCCAGTTGCGGGCGRTAGCGYGASACGAAGTTCTTGAACAGTTSGTGGGTGATGTCCAGGTCTTGCTGGAACTTCTCCCGGCCCTTCTCGGTGTTTTCGCCAAACACGGTCAGGGTGCGTTTGTATTCACCGGCGGTCAGCACTTCGAAATCGATGTCGTGCTTTTTCAGCAGGCGATTGACGTTGGGCAACTGCGCCACCACGCCAATCGAGCCGAGGATCGCGAACGGTGCACTGATGATCTTCTGGCCAATGCACGCCATCATGTAGCCACCGCTGGCCGCGACCTTGTCGATGCACACGGTCAAGGGCACGCCGGCCTCACGGATACGCGCCAGTTGCGAGGAGGCCAGGCCGTAGCTGTGAACCATGCCGCCGCCGCTTTCCAGGCGCAGCACCACTTCGTCCTTCGGTGTGGCGAGGGTCAGCAAGGCGGTGATTTCGTGGCGCAGGCTTTCGGTGGCCGAAGCCTTGATATCGCCGTTGAAATCCAGCACGAACACCCGGGGTTTGGCCTCGGGTTTTTTCTTCTGTTTCTTGTCGGTTTTGGCCTGTGTCTTGCGCAGGGCCTTGAGCTGGTCCTTGTCGAGCAAGGTTTGCTCCAGGCGTTCGCGCAGCCCTTTGTAGAAATCATTGAGCTTGCTGACCTGCAACTGGCCGGACGACTTGCGCCGTCCCTTGCTGCGCAAGGCCGCAAAACTGGCCAGGACCACCAGAATGGCGATCACCAGGGTCACGGTCTTGGCCAGAAAAATGGCGTACTCGGAAAAAAACTCCACAGGGACTCCTCAAACGATGCGCGGCTCGAACGCGCGCGGGATACTTCCAGCATACCCATGCTCCGACCTTGCGACCAGTCGTGAAACCTCTGGCAACAGGCCTGTAACGGGCATTTCAAACAAGCGTATGTTTTTTCATTGACAGCACACCGCCATCCCCATAACCTCGCCAAACCTTCAACGTACCGGGATGACGCGGACGTGGGCAGTATCTATTTGATTCGACATGGACAGGCCTCCTTCGGTGCGGACGACTACGACGTCCTGTCGCCGACCGGCATTCGTCAGGCTGAAATCCTCGGCCGGCACCTGGCCGAACTGGGGATCAGCTTCGACCGCTGCCTGGCAGGGGATCTGCGCCGCCAGCAGCACACGGCCAACAGCGCGCTGGAACAGTTCGCCGCGGTGGGCCTGCCGGTGCCGCTTCTGGAAACCGACTCCGCCTTCAACGAATTCGATGCCGATGCGGTCATCCGCGCGCTGTTGCCGGCCATGCTGCCGGACGAACCCGAAGCCTTGAACGTCTTGCGCAACGCCGCGCAAAACCGTGGCGAGTTCCAGCGTATTTTCGCCCTGATCATCGAACGCTGGCTTGCCGGCACCTATGACACACCGGGCCTGGAAAGCTGGCTGGGGTTTGTCGAGCGGGTGCGGGCCGGCTTGCACCGCATCCTCGACCAGGCCGACAACACCCAGAAAATCGCCGTATTCACCTCCGGCGGCACCATCACTGCCCTGCTCCACCTGATTACGCAAATGCCTGCCCGGCAGGCCTTTGAATTGAACTGGCAAATCGTCAACACCTCGCTCAACCAGCTTAAGTTTCGTGGTCGCGAGGTGGCCCTGGCTTCCTTCAACGGACATGCACACCTGCAACTGTTGAAGGCCCCGGAACTCATCACGTTTCGCTGAGTCCGGACTATTGTGACCCTGGCTGTAATCACCCAGCTCTTATTACCCAAGAAAGGATCGAACCATGACCTCCGTAGCTGATGCCGTACAAGCAATGAAAGCCAAGTTCAACCCAGCCGCTGCCGCCGGTCTGGACCTGGTTTTCGGTTTCCGCATCGACGACACCAAGAACTTCTCGCTGATCGTCAAGGACAGCACTTGCGAGCTGCAGGAAGGCGAAAACCCGGACGCCCAGGTGACCCTGGTGATGGATGGCGAAACCCTGGAAGGCATCGTCGACGGTTCGACTGATGGCATGCAAGCGTTCATGGGCGGCAAACTGCGCGCTGAAGGCGACATGATGCTGGCCATGAAACTGTCCGAGCTGTTCCCGTCGTAAGCACCTGGCTCCCGATCTTCGGGAGCGTGCCTGCTGCAAACGAATCCCGCCCCTAGTGGCGGGATTCGTCGTTTCAGGGCCGGTGGTGATCTTACAATGTCCGCACTTTCGACACCGGCCGCCCCATGGACATCGACCTCGCTCGCACCTTCCTCGAAATCGTCCGCCATGGCAGCCTGGCTGCCGCCGCGGAAAAGCTCCATGTCACCCAGACCGCCATCACCGCGCGGGTGCAAAAACTCGAGAGCCAGCTGGGCAGCACCCTGTTCGTGCGCAATCGTGCCGGCGCCCGCCTGACGCCCAACGGCGAAGCGTTCGTGGTGTACGCCAATCAGCTGGTGCAAACCTGGGAAGCCGCGCGGCGTGATTTGCCGTTGCCCGAGGGCTATCGCGATGTGCTGCACATCGGTGGCGAAGTGAGCCTGTGCAACCCGCTGATGCTCGGTTGGGCCGGCGAAATCCGCAAGAACATCCCGAGCCACGCCTTGCGCATGGAAATCCGTGACGGCGAAAACCTGCTGCGCCAACTGGAGTTGGGCGTTCTGGATGCGGCGTTGGTGTACCAGCCCGAGTATTGGCCGCGTTTGCAGGTCGAGCAGATTCTCGAAGAAAAGCTGATTCTCGTGCGCCTGGCCGGCAAGCCCGATCCTTATGTGTACATCGATTGGGGCAGCGAATTCCGGCGCCAGCACGACGCCGCCCTGCCGGAAAAGGCCAAGGCTGCGCTGAGTTTCAATCTCGGCCCGCTGGGCTTGCAGTACCTTCTTGAAAATGGCGGCAGTGGCTACTTCCGCACCCGTGTCGTGCAGAGTTACCTGGAAAGCGGTGCCCTGGAACGGGTGCCCAAGGCTCCGGAATTCAGCTACCCGACCTATCTCGTCTACTCGCGCGATCGTGACTCGCCGACGCTGCAATGTGCCTTCGACCTGCTGCGCAAGGTCATCGATTCCGGCGAAGACTGGTCGCAACGCTGGGATCCGCTGACCTGAAACCGGTTTGCACCGGATCATGGCCGTTGCGTCCTCAAGGTTCGGCCCGCCAGATCACCGGGATCGGCTAATCTGAAAGAAATAACAATAACGACAGGTGATTGCAGTGAGGCAGACCACCGAAGGATTCCGCAGCCGTTACCGCGCCGACATTCATCCGCTCTACAACCCTTGGCTGCACGGCGCTTTTGTCCTGTTGTTCGGGGTACTGGCGATCAGCGTTTTCTGGAGCAACGTGCATCAGGTGCGGCCAGCGCAATGGCTGGCGGTGCCCGTCACGCTGCTGTTGTTCAACCTCGGTGTGTACGTGGTGCATCGCCACCTGGGTCATCATAGAAAGAGCTTCGCCCGGCTTTTTTATGCCCGTCACGCAGGCGACCATCACAGCTTTTTCACCCCCGGCCACATGACCTACGACAGCGCCCGCGACTGGCGGGTGATTCTGTTTCCTGCATGGCTGATTGTGCTGCACACCCTCGCTGTCGCCTTGCCTCTCTGGTGGCTGCTCAAGCACATCGATACCAATGTCGCGGGATTGGTCGGCGGCCTTCTTGTCCTCGGTTACCTGGCCTATGAAGTGTTTCATGCCTGCGAACACCTGCCGCCGCGCAACCCGATCACGCGATTGCCGTGGATCCGCCAGATGCGCCGGCTACACGAACTGCATCACCGTCGCGAATTGATGCAGGAGCGTAATTTCAACATCGTTTTCCCGCTGATGGACTACCTGTTCGGCACCCTCTATTGGGAGCCGGAACCTGTGCCGCTCAACCCGACGAGAACGCCCATGACCCGCATGCAGCATCAGATTGTCATTGCCGGACACCCGATCGACGTACTGGCCTACGCCAGCACCGTGACCCTTTGGCCGCAATGGCATCCGTCGTCGCTGCGCATCGATGGGCCAAAAGGTCCGTTGCATGCCGGCGCACGTTTCGAGGAAGACATCCGCGCCGGCGGCCGCGACGGGCACTTGAGCTGGGAGGTGGCGGAGTACCTGCCCGGAAGGCGCTGGAGCGCCCGGGCCCAGGGTGATCATGGCCTGTCGCTGGTGGTGACCTATGAATGCGAAGCAACAGGCGAGGACACACGTTTCGTCCGCACCCTGGAGTATCAATTCAGCGGTCTGGCGATGCGGATCGCCAACCGGGTGCTGCTCAAGCGGCGCATCGATCACGAATCGGCGGCGTCGATGCAGGCGTTGCGCGACATGGCGCAAAAACATCTGGCGGCGTCAGGAGTCAACGCGTGAGCAGAATCCTCAAATGTCTGATGCTGGTCATCGTCGTCATCGGCGCCTTCCTGCTACTGATGCCGACCAAGGTGCGACCGGTGGCCTGGACGCCACAACCCGCGCCGTCCCTCTCCAGCGGAATCTACGCCGACAATCAGCGGCTCAAAGGCGTAGAGCGCGTCGGTGCCGCCGACATCAACGGGCCGGAAGCCTTGTTGCTGGAAAACGACACGCTCCTCACCGGCCTGCACGACGGTCGCCTGATCCGCACGAGCCTGGACGGCAAGACCACCAAAGTCCTGGCCGATACCGGTGGCCGGCCACTGGGCCTGGCCCGGCATCCCAATGGCCTGCTGGTGATCGCCGATGCCATCAAAGGCTTGTTGTCACTCGATGCCCAGGGGCGTCTGGTGGCCTTGACCACAGAGGCCGACGGCGTCCCCTTCGGTTTTACCGACGATGTGGCCATCGACAAACCCGGTCACTATGCATATTTCAGCGACGCTTCGAGCCGGTTCGGCTATGGCCACGACGGTGAGGCCGTGCTCGAACACGGCGGGGACGGTCGACTGCTGCGTTACGACTTCCAGACCGGCAAGACCTCGGTTGTGCTGGACAAGCTGGAGTTTGCCAACGGCGTAACCCTGGGACCGGACGATGCCTATGTTCTGGTCAATGAAACCGGTGCCTACCGCATCAGCCGGTATTGGCTCAGCGGCCCGAAGGCCGGCACCCATGATCTGTTCATCGACAACCTGCCAGGGCTGCCGGACAACCTGTCGTTCAATGGTCACGACCGGTTCTGGGTGGCACTGTATGCCCCCCGCAACGCCTTGCTCGATGGCACGGCCGCACATCCGTTCGTGCGCAAGATGATCGTGCGGGCCATGACTGTCTTGCCCAAACCCGTGGAAAAACGCGGGTTTGCCCTGGGTCTGGACCTTGAAGGCAAAGTGATCGCCAACCTGCAGGACGGCAGCAGCGACAATTACTCGCCCATCACCACGGTGCGCGAGTATGGGGACTGGTTGTACTTCGGTTCGCTGAAAGCGCAGAACATGGTGCGATTGCCTTTGAGCAAGGCATTGCAATGAGCAGTACCCCTGTCAGAGCTCACCGAAGCCCCCCCCCTGTGGGAGCGGGCTTGCTCGCGAAGACGTCAGCACATTCAACATCGACATTGACTGGCAGGCCCAATTCGCGAGCAAGCCCGCTCCCACAGGGACAGCGTTCAGTTCACCGGGATATTCGGGCTGGGTCATGAGGCACCTCGTTGAGAGCCGTAACATCGGTCTCTGAGCATTCGAGGTGCCGTTTTTTTGTGCCGTTCCAACTGTTCAGCCACCGGTCGTCGGTGGCAGGCTGGTGGGTCAGGACGACGAGCCAAGTTGCTTGACGATCTTGTCCTTGACCTCCAGGCGCTTCGCCTTGAGCTTCGTCACCGTGTCATCGCTGGATTTGGCCTCCTCTGCTTTCACCACTTCGGCATCCGCCTGGGAATACTTGTTAAGCAGTGAATCCAGTAACGGATCCTTGGTGCGTTTCTGCTGGACTTCTTCCTTTGAGCGTTTCAGATCCTGATAAAGGTCATGGGGCACCGGCATGGAACACCTCCGTTTGTTGATCGGCAGCGAATCGCGATCAATTGCGTTCACCAATTATCAGAATGGCCTCGGTTAGCCCGTTCTGTCGACCACCTGTCAGACCAGCGGTGCCCGTTCGTCGTCCTGTCTCAAATGCGATAAAACCTTGCCTGCGCCGGCGCTTCCACCGGTTTCAGCCGTTAAGCACCGTACGCACCATTTGCCTGAGTGCTTCGGGATTGTAGGGTTTGCTCAGCAGGTGGGTGTCGGGGCTGAGCTGGTGATTGCGCGAGATGATGTCGCGGGTATGCCCCGAGGTGAACAGCACGGCCACCGGTGGTTCCTGCACTTTCGCCCAGGCTGCCAGATCCGAACTCTTGATCAGGCCGGGCATGACCACGTCGGTGAATATCAGGTCCACCGCCAACCCTTCCAGCAACATTTGCATGGCGACGTCACCATTGGTGGCCGTGAGGATCTGATAGCCCTCTTCGCGCAACAACTCCACCACCGAGACCCGCACTGCCTCATTGTCTTCGACCACCAGGATGCGTTCGTGCCCGCCCCTTTGCGGCACATCAGGGCTCACCGTTTCACCGGGTGCCGCGCGCAAGGTGCGCGGGAAGTACAACTGCACCCGAGTCCCCTGCCCCACGTTGCTGGCAATTTCGATATGACCGCCACTCTGTTTGACGAAACCAAACACCATGCTCAAGCCCAATCCGGTGCCCTGACCATCGGCCTTGGTGGTGAAGAACGGCTCGAATGCCTGGGCCAGCACCTGCGGCGACATGCCAACGCCGGTGTCTGTCACGGACACCCGCACATAGTCCCCGGCGGCAATGCCCTTGCCGATGCAAAACTTGCGATCCAGGACGATGTTGTCCGCACAAAGATCAATGGTCCCCTCACCCTGCAGGGCGTCCCGGGCATTGATCGCCAGATTGAGAATGGCGTTTTCCAGTTGATTGCGATCGACAAACACATTCCACGAATCTTCGGGCGCCGTCATCTGCACCTGAAGGGTTTCACCCAAGGCACGCTGCAACAGTTCCGCCAGGCCATCGAAAATCTGCCGCAATGTGAAGACCGCGGGCGACAACGGTTGGCGACGGGCGAATGCAAGCAATTGCGAGGACAGCTTGGCACCGCGTTCGACGGCGGCAATCGACGCCGAGACCCGGCGCTGCACATTGGCGTTATTCGGCTCATGGCGTGCCAACAGGTGCAGGTTGCCAGCGATCACTTGCAACAGGTTGTTGAAGTCATGGGCCACACCGCCAGTGAGGCCACCGATGGCTTCGAGTTTCTGTGACTGGCGCAGTTGTTCTTCCGCCGCCAGCCGCGCCTCGACCTCATCGGCCACCCGCTGCTCCAGGTTGCGGGTGAACTTGAGCAGGGATTCTTCGGCGGTCTTGCGTTCGTGAATATCGATCAGCACGCCGGGGAACCGAAATGCCTCCCCTTGCTCATCGAATTCGCAGCAACCGCTGGCGAGCACCCAGAAGTAACTGCCGTCGGGACGCTGGATCCGGTACTCGACGTTGTAGGGTTCGCCAGTCTCGACCGACAGTGCGATCCGTTCCTGGACCCAGCTACGGTCGTCCGGATGGATCCGCCCTTCGACGATCTCCTGTGACAGGTTGCCCAAGTCTTGCCCGGGTGGATAAGAGAACGTGCGAGCGTAGCGCTCATCACCCGACAGCACGTTGGCCTTGATGTCCCAGACAAAGGAACCGAGCAAGGCCCCGGCGTTCAACGCCAGGCGCACCCGCTCGTTATCCGCTCGATAAGCGTCTTCGGCCGCCTGCCGCCGGCGTTCGGAAATTACCCGCTCCGTGGTTTCCACCACCATGCCCATGACCCCGGCCGGGCGCCCGTCATCGTCGGCCACCGGACTGTAATAGAGGTCGAGCCAGACATCCTCGGGAACGCCGTCGCGCAGCAATACCAGGACTTTATTGCGATAGGACAAGGTCCCGCCTGCCAGGCAGGTATCCACCACGTGGCGATTGAATTCGGCGACTTCTGGCCAGCCCAGCTCCACCGCAGCCCCCAGCAGGTACGGATGACGCCCACCGGCAAACTTGGAGTAAGCGTCGTTATAGATCATGTACCCGGACTGACCCCAGAGCATCACCATCGGCAGCGGGGACGCGAGCATCAACTGCACCGTGCTGCTCAGGCTCCTGGACCATGAGTCGAGTGGGCCAAGTTCGGTCCGGCTCCAGTCGAACGCACGAATGCGCCCGGCCATTTCGCCGTTCCACCCGGAGCACCCGTGGCTATCCTCTAGAAACTGCATGACTTGGCTCTATCCCGGTCATTTGCGCCCGTTTGTTTCGAGCATCCTGCACGCTATTCGTTTCATAGAGGTATAGCTGATTCTGAGGCTTCCTTGTCGAGCCGGGAATCTGTGGCCAATAGAGATCCCTGTGGGAGCGGGCTTGCCCGCGATAGCAGTGTCCCTGCCGCCATATTTGTTGAATGTGCTGACGTGTTTGAGCGGGTTGTAGCTGCTTTTCAGGGTGGCCGCGACATCCAGAATCGCCTTCTCGATGCCATTCAAGTGCATGCAGGTCAGCTCGATGGCCGCGCTCTGGTTGCCCGCTTCGATGTACTCGATCAGCCGCAGGTGTTCGTCGTCGCGGCAGGCTTCGTGGCTGTCGTCATCCAGCGCGGCGGCGTACAGCGACGCCCGGGAAATCAGCTTCTGGAACCAGTCGAGCAGCACCGGGTTGTTCAGACTGCGGGCCAGTTTGATGTGGAACTCGCCGAGCAGGTGAATCAGCCGTTCGTGATCACCGCTTTGATGCGCTTCATCCTCCAGCAACAAGTGATCGCGCAAGTCCTGGGTCACCGCCGTATCGCGACGGCGGCACAGTTCGCTGACGATACCGATCTCGATCAGGCGCCGGGTCTCGAACAGCGAACGAATCTCTTCGTCGCTCGGTAACGACACCGACGCACCTTTATTGGGCTCGGTGGTGACCAGTCCGTCAGCCTCCAATTGCTTGAGCGCAGCCCGCACAGACGTGCGGCTGACGTTGAACAGCTCGGCCAGCGAGGCTTCGCCCAGCTTCATTCCCGGACGCAACGAGCGTTTGCTGATCGCCTCGTAAACCCCTTGGTAGACGCGGTCGACCGTGGTTTCCAGTTTCTTTTCCGTCATTCATCAACTCCTTGCGCCCTGTGCAAACAACCCTGGCGAATGAACAGCCTTTGAAAAAGGGGCTTGCACGGGCAGATTAATCCGGGTATTTCTAAATTGCATCCAGATTTTGCATACAATAATTAGATGAATGCACCATTATGGGTCATCCAGTTGCAATTGAAGTGCGAAACGTCTCCAAGCGGTATTCCGACGATCCGGGGCTGGCGCCAGCCCTCGACAATGTCTCTGTCGACATCGCCGACAACGAATTCTTCACCCTGCTCGGCCCCTCTGGCTGTGGCAAGACCACCCTGCTGCGCACCATTGCCGGCTTCGAGCACGTCAGCGATGGTGAGATCCGCCTCGCGGGCGAGCCGGTCAACGATTTGCCGCCGTTCAAGCGTCGGGTCAACACGGTGTTCCAGAGTTACGCGCTGTTTCCGCACATGAGTGTTGCGCAGAATATCGCCTTCGGCCTCGAGATGCAGGGTCTTGATCGCAAACTGATTCCGCAGCGGGTCGATGAAATGCTCGCGCTGGTGCAAATGCAGCACCTGGCCCGGCGCAAACCGGCCGAGCTGTCCGGCGGTCAACAGCAGCGCGTGGCTCTGGCCCGGGCCCTGGCGCCGAAACCGAAAGTGCTGTTGCTGGACGAGCCGCTGTCGGCCCTGGACCTCAAGCTGCGCAAGGAAATGCAGGTCGAACTCAAGCGCGTGCAGAAAGAAGCCGGGATCACCTTCATTTTCGTTACCCACGATCAGGAAGAAGCGCTGACCCTGTCCGATCGCATTGCCGTGATGTCTGCCGGCAAGATCCTGCAAATCGGCACGCCCAACGAGATCTACGAGCGCCCACAGCATCAGTTCGTCGCGCAATTCATCGGCGACATCAACTTCCTCCCCGGTCATCTCAAACGCGGTCAGCAGAACGAAAACCTCTTCGTGCCCAACGGTATGCCGGTGGAAATCCCCTGCCAGGCCCAGGGCTTTGCTGGCAGCAAGGTGCAACTGGCATTCCGCCCCGAGCGTTCGCAACTGGTCGAGCCGACGCAGCCGCATCACCTGCGCGGCGTGATCGAGGCCGTGCTGTATGTAGGCACGGCCACGCTCTATCAATGCCGCTTGAACAATGACATCCAGGTCATGTTGCGCGAGAACAACGAAGGCCTGAACCACGGCCGGGTGGTGGGTGATCGCGTCGCGGTCAACCTGCCGCCCCACGCCTGTCTGTTGATGGAGGCCTGAGATGAGCGTCAGCAGCACTTCCCCAGCCCTCAACCGTGCGCTGCTGCTCAGCCCGGTGGTTCTGACCCTGCTGGCCCTGATCGCCATTCCGCTGGGCATCATGGGCTACATCAGCCTGTTGCCACGCAACGTCTACGGTGGCGTCGACTGGCAGGCCAACTGGCAATTGCAAAGTTACGTGCAGCTGTTTTTCCAGGAAGGTTTCGACGGTGAACTGGAACTGAACTGGGTCTACGCCCAGGCGTTGTTGCGTTCGGTGTTCCAGGCCGGTGGCACCACCGTGTTGTGTTTCCTGTTCGGTTTTCCGGTGGTGTTGTGGATGTCGAGCCTGACACCCCGTCGGCGCAACCTGATGGTGTTGCTGATCACCATTCCGTTCTGGACCAACCTGCTGATCCGCAACTATGCGTGGCTGATCATCCTGCGCGAACACGGCTGGGTCGCCCAGAGCCTCAACGCGCTGTTCCCGCAAGCCGGTGGCATCACCCTGCTCTACAACGACTTCGCGGTCAGCGTCGGCCTGGTCTACAGCTTCCTGCCATTCATGATCCTGCCGATCTACTCGACCCTAGAAAAACTCGACTGGCGTCTGGTGGAAGCCGCCTACGACCTCGGTGCCAACCGCTGGCACGCGTTGCGCCGGATCATCCTGCCGCTGTCGATGCCGGGCGTGATTGCAGGTGCCTTGCTGGTGTTCGTGCCAAGCCTGGGTGCGTTCATTACCCCGGCGATCCTCGGCGGTGGCAAGACGTTGATGATCGGCAACCTGATCCAGCAGCAATTCGGCACTGCGCGCAATTGGCCGCTGGGCAGTTCGCTGTCGTTCCTGTTGCTGGGGATCATGTTGCTGTCCCTGGTGCTGTACGCCCTCTATAGCCGCAATGCCGCCAAGACCCAACGCCCAGGAGCCCAAGCATGATTGCCCTGCACCTGAAAAAACTGCCCCTGACCCGTGAAGTCAGTCTGCTGATGCTGGCCTATCTGTATCTGCCGATTTTCGTGTTGATCGCCTACAGCTTCAACGCCAATCGCTCGGCGACGGTGTGGACCGAATTCTCGTTCGACTGGTACGGACGCATCCTGGCCAACCCTTCAATCCAGACCGCTGCACTGAACTCGATCATCGTCGCCAGCATCGCCACGGTCTGCGCCACGGCCATTGCGTTGCTCGCGGCGCTGGCGACTTACCGGCCGTTCTACGGACAGAAAATGGTCGAGGGCGGGATCAACCTGCCGCTGATCCTGCCGGAGATCGTCACAGCCGTGRCCACCCTGCTGCTGTTCATGGCGCTGGGGATCAAGCTCGGTTTGCTGACGGTGATCGTCGCGCACATCGGCTTTTGCATTCCATTTGCCTACCTGCCGATTCGTGCGCGGCTCAACGACCTGGACAAGAGCCTGCTGGAAGCGGCGAACGACCTGTACGCCAACCCGTGGCAGGTGTTTCGCCGGGTGACCTTGCCGTTGCTGTGGCCGGCGGTGCTGTCCGGCTCGGTGCTGGCGTTCGTGGTCAGCCTCGACGATTTCATCATGACTTTCTTCGTCGCAGGTCCCGGTTCGACGACCCTGCCGGTGTACATCTTCTCGGCGATCAAGGCCGGCGTGACGCCGGAGATCAATGCGATCTCGACCCTGATGCTGGTGATTTCCATCGTGCTGGTGGTGCTGGCCTTCTGGCTGGGACAGCGCGGCAAACAACAATAAGCCTGGAGACGTCTTTATGAGCAAGAAAGTGAAAAGCCCCCGTTTTGCTGCTGCCAGTTTCGCCGTTGCCGGTCTGGCCTTGAGTTGCTTCACCGCGTTCACTACGTTCAGCGCCCAGGCCGCCGAGCCCAAGGAACTGTTCTTCTACAACTGGACCGACTACTACCCGGTCGACCTGCTGGCCAAGTTCGAAAAGGAGACCGGGATCAAAGTCACCATGGACGGCTACGACAGCAACGAAACCCTGCTGGCCAAGTTGCAGGCCGGCGGCGCCGCGTATGACGTGATCGTGCCGTCGCAATCGATCATGCGCACCCTGATCAACCAAGACCTGCTGCTGGAAATCGACGCCTCGACCCTGCCCAACTTCCAGTACGTCAAACCGGCGTTCCGCGACCCGGGCTTCGACCCCGGCCGCAAGTTCTCGGCACCGTACCTGTGGGGTACCACCGGGTTCTCCTATGACAGCGCCCGGGTGCCTGGCGGCAAACTCGACGACTCGTGGAAAGAGTTCTTCGAGCCACGCAAGGAACTGCAAGGCCAACTCGCCGCCCTCGACACCTCCAGCAGCGTGATCAACGCCGCCAGTCACTACCTGAATGTCGACGAATGCAGCGAAAACCCGCAGGACGCCAAACGCATCCTCGAACTGCTGCAAAAACAGAAACCCTTCCTGAAGATGTACAGCTCGGACAACACCGTCGACCGCATGGCCTCCGGTGAAGTGATCATGATGCAAAACTGGAACGGCTCCACCGCCCGGGCCACCTTGCAGAAGAGCACCATCAAGTACGTCTACCCCCGTGAAGGCCTGGCGATGTTCCAGGACAACTTCGCCGTACCGAAAAGCGCACCACACCCCGGCAACGCAAAGATCTTCATCGACTGGATGATGAAACCGGAAAACGCCGCCGCCGTGTCCAATGCCATCGCCTACGACAACGGCATCCAGAGCGACAAACTGATCGACGCCAAATGGCGGGTGATGGACGCCATCAACATGCCTGACGAATTCGCCTCGCGCCTGCGTCCGGAAAAGGAATGCAGCAACAAGGCGCGTGAACTGCAGGACCGGATCTGGGCCAAGCTCAAGGGCTGATCCGAGACCGAGTCGCGGCCTTCGCGAGCAAGCCCGCTCCCACAAGGGATCTCCAATGTTCACACGGACAATGTGGGAGCGGGCTTGCTCGCGAAGAGGCCGGCCCAGGCACTACAAAATTCAAAGAGCTGAATGAGGTTTGTATGACCCAACCCCGCTGGCTGCGCAACGTGCGCCCCTACGGCGCCCCCGCCGAAGACCTGCTGATCGAAAACGGCCGGTTCACCCTGCGTCGCCCGGCCTCGACTACCGAGCTGCTCGCCACCGACATCGACGGCCAGAACCAACTGCTCACCCCCGCACTGGTGGAAAGCCACGTACACCTGGACAAAACCCTCTGGGGTCAACCGTGGCGCCCCAACAGCGCCGGCCCGACCCTCAAGGACTACATTGCCAACGAAAGGCGCATTCTGCGTGAAGTCACCACACCGATTGCGCAACGGGCCGGTGCCCTGCTGGAAAACTGCATCGCCCGTGGCTCGCTGACCATGCGTTGCCATGTCGACATCGACCCGGAATTCGGCCTGCGTCATGTCGAGGCCATGCAGCAACTGCGTGAAAACTACCGCGACCTGATCGACCTGCAACTGGTGGTGTTCCCGCAAACCGGGCTTATCAGCCGCCCCGGCACCGCCGAGCTGATGCGCGAAGCGATGGCCCTGGGCGTGGAGAACGTCGGTGGACTGGACCCGTGCGGTATCGACAATGACCCCATCGCGCAACTCGATTTCGTCTTCAAACTGGCCAGCGAGTTCGACCGTGGCGTCGACATACACCTGCACGACAAGGGTGAGCTGGGCCTGTGGCAGATCGCCCTGATCGCCGACTACACCGAGCGCTTCGGCCGCGAGGGCCGGGTGATGATCAGCCATGCCTACTGCCTGGGGATGTTGCCGTGGAGCCAGGTCCTACCTGTGGCCGAGCGCCTGGCAACGCTGGGTATTTCGCTGATGAGCTCGGCCCCGGCCGATTGCGCGGTGCCACCGTTCCTGGCCCTGCGGGAAACCGGTGTGAATCTGTGCCTGGGCTCGGACGGCATTCGTGATGCCTGGTCGCCCATGGGCAACGGCGACATGCTGGAACGGACGATGTTGCTGGCGTTCCGTTTCGATTTGAACAAAGACGAAGAACTGGCGGCAGCGTTCGAAGCGGCGACCGTCAACGGCGCCCAAGCGCTGGGTTGTAAAGCCAATCGCCTGGAGATCGGCCAAGCGGCGGACTTCTTGCTGATGCCGGTGCAAACACTGGGTGAAGCCGTGGTTGCGCGGCCGCTGCGTCAGGTTTATCGCGCGGGTCAGTTGATTGCTGCGGGCGGTCGCTTGCTGGAAAGCCGTCTGTGAGGCGCATCGGCTTGCGGGCCAGTTGCGTGGTCGGCTTCGATGGCACGCAGCATGTGCTGTGGCGCGACGGCGAAGTGGTGTTCGAAGGCTCACGCATTGAGTTTGTCGGACGCGGTTATCCGGGGTCGGTGGATCAATGGATTGATTACGGCAACGCGCTGATCGGTCCCGGCTTCATCGATCTGGATGCCCTTGGCGATCTCGACTCCACGGTACTGACCCTGGACAACGGCGACGAGCGCGACATGGGCCGGATGTGGTCGGCGGAATATCTGGCGCGTGGAACGCGGGAAAGCTACAGCCCTGAAGAAGAAGTCTTCAAATACCGCTACGCCTTCACGCAGTTGATCCGCAATGGCATCACCACGGCCATGCCAATCACCTCGATGTACTACCGCGAGTGGGCCGAGACCTACGACGAGTTTGCGGCGGTAGCCGGTGTGGCGGCCGAGTTGGGGCTGCGCACCTACCTCGGCCCCTGCTACATGAGCGGCATGAGTTACTGGCGCGCCGATGGAACCCTGGCGCACCACTGGGACGAAGCCCGGGGCATGGCCGGGCTCGATGCCGCTGAACGGTTTTTCCGGGATTTCGATGGCGCGCATAACGGTCTGATTCGCGGTGCGCTACTGCCCGATCGCATCCAGACCTGCACCCCGGCGTTGCTGCAACGCACCGCCGCGCTGAGCCGGGAACTGAACGCGCCGATGCGTTTGCACTGCTGTCAGGGTCTCGGTGAAGTGGCGATGGTCGAGCAACTGCGCGGCACTTCGCCACTGGGCTGGTTGCTGCACCTGGAGCTGCTGACCCCGCGCAGCCTGCTGCCCCACGGTATCTACACCCGAGGTGATGATGACCTGCAACGGCTGGTGGATGGCGGCACCAGTCTGGTGCATTGCCCGGTGGTGTTTGCCCGGGACGGCGAGGCGCTGAATTCGTTTGGGCGCTATCGGGCCAAGGGCATCAACTTCGCCCTGGGCACCGACACCTGGCCGGCGGACTTGCTGGACAACATGCGCCAGGGTTTGAACATCGCCCGGCTGATGGAGGGCGGTAACGACCTGACCAGCACGCTGGATCTGTACAACGCCGCGACACTCGGCGGTGCCAAGGCGCTGGGCCGCGACGATATCGGTCGCCTCGCACCGGGCTGCAAGGCCGATATCACTGTGTTCAACCTGCGCGGGATGCACCTGGGGCCGCTTTTCGATCCGCTGAAGAATCTTGTTCTGGCCGGCCGCGGCGATGACTGCATCGCCAGCTATATCGACGGCCGCTGCGTGATGCACGACGGTCAGGTCGAGGGCGTCGACTACCCCGCCCTGCAACGCCAGGCCCAACGCCAATTCGAAAAACTGATGCGCAGTCACAGCGACCGGGCCTTTGGCCAACCGGACTGGAAAAGCCTGTTCCAGCCGGCCATCCCGTTCGCCGACGACTACAGCGCCCACACGCCACTGAGCGCGATCGATCCACTTCTTTAGAGATTTCTGCTCATGCAAAGCTTCGACTTCAGCACCCTGAGCCCACGGGACAAATACAAGATTCTGATCGGCAGCGTCGTGCCACGGCCAATTGCCCTGGTCACCACCGTCGACGGCGAAGGCCGGGTCAACGCGGCGCCGTTCAGCTTTTTCAATGCGCTGTCGGCCGATCCGCCTATCCTCGCCCTGGGCGTGGAAAATTACGGCGACCAAAGCCCCAAGGACACCACCCGCAATATCCAGCTCAACCAGGAATTCACCGTGAACATCGTCAGCGACGCGCTGGTGGAAGCCATGAACGTCTGTGCCGTGCCCTTCGCCCCCGGCTTCGACGAATTGACCGCTGCCGGCCTCACCGCCATCCCCGGCACCACGGTCAAATGCCCGCGTATCGGCGAAGCCCCGGTGGCGCTGGAGTGTCGGCGGATGATGGCGCTGTCCATCGGCCAATCCCGGGAGATCATCTTTGGTGAAGTGCTGATGGCGCATGTGCGTGACGAATTGATCGATCCGAAAACCCTGTACATCGATCAGTTGGGGCTTGATGCAATTGGACGGATGGGTGGTCATGGGTATGCGCGAACCCGGGATTATTTCGATCTGCCGACGCGGTCGTTGCAGGCGTGGACGGATGCGCCGGGGGGTGGCGAGCGGTTTTGGCCGCTGGCCAAGTAAGCCGCTGCTGCACAAAACCTGTGGGAGCGGGCTTGCCCGCGAAGGCGTCGGCACATTCAATATTAACGTGTCTGATACACCGCTATCGTCGGAACGCCGCCCGGAGCAAGCTCGCTCCCACAGGAATTGCAGCGTTAGTGAAAATCCCGGCTACGCACAGTAATGCCATCCAGCAACGAACTCAGATCACTCAAGCGCCCGGCAATCAGATGCCGCACCTCGCCCTCCTTCTCCCAGCGGCCATCGACCTTGAGCAATTGCGAGCCGACCAACACCTGGCGTTGCCGCTCGGCCAGGTCGCGCCAGACCACCACGTTGACGTTGCCGAACTCGTCCTCGAGGGTGACGAACGTCACGCCGCTGGCGGTGGCCGGGCGTTGCCGGCCGGTGACCAGCCCGGCGACGCTGACCGGCCGACCGTGCTCGACGTCCAGCAACTCCTTGGAACTGCGGCAGCGCCGCGCCTTCAACTCACCACGCAACAGGGCCAGCGGATGCGGCCCGAGGGTAGTACCGACACTGGCGTAATCGGCTTGCAGGTCCTCGCCCACGGTGGGCTTGGGCAACGCCACCGCGTCTTCCTCCTGGCGCGGCAGGCCGGCAAACAAACCCAGCTGCTTTTGTACCCCGGCCACTTCCCAGCGTGCCCGGTGCCGGTCGCCGGCCAGGCCACGCAACGCGCCGGCATCGGCCAGTTGCTCCTGGGCGCGGGCATCGAGCTGCGCCCGCTCGCCGAGATCGGCGATGTCGGCAAACGCGCCTTTCGAACGAGCCACTTCGATGCGTCGGGCATCGTCCTCGCGAAAGCCCTTGATCATGCGCAGCCCCAAGCGAATCGCCGGTTGCGCAGCGCTGATCGGCTCCAGGCTGCAATCCCAGTCACTGGCATGCACGTCCACCGGGCGAACCTGCAAATGATGGCGCCGGACGTCCTGCAGAATCTGGTCCGGGCTGTAGAAACCCATGGGCCAACTGTTGATCAGCGCACAGGCGAAGGCCGCCGGCTCGTGGCATTTCAACCAGCAACTGGCGTACGTCAGCAAGGCAAAACTGGCCGCGTGGGACTCGGGAAAGCCGTAGCTGCCAAACCCTTTGATCTGCTCGAAAATCTGCGCGGCAAACCCGGCGGTGTAGCCGTTTTTTTTCATCCCGGCGGCCAGCCGCTCCTTGTGCGGTTCGAGCCCGCCATGGCGTTTCCACGCGGCCATGGAGCGGCGTAGCTGATCGGCCTCGCCGGGACTGTAGTCGGCGGCGACGATGGCGATCTGCATCACCTGTTCCTGAAACAGCGGCACGCCGAGGGTGCGCTTGAGCACCACTTCCAGTTCCGGCGACGGATACGCCTCCGGTTCTTCCTTGTTCCGTCGCCGCAGGTACGGGTGCACCATGCCGCCCTGGATCGGCCCCGGCCGAACGATGGCGACCTCGATCACCAGATCGTAAAACGTCTTCGGCCTGAGCCTTGGCAACATCGACATCTGCGCCCGGGACTCGATCTGGAACACGCCGATGGTGTCGGCCCGACCGATCATTTCGTAGGTGGCCGCATCCTCGGACGGGATGGTCGCCAGACTCAGGTCCAGGCCCCGGTGCCGGCGCAGCAGATCGAAACATCGGCGAATCGCGCTGAGCATGCCCAGCGCCAGGATATCGACCTTGAGCAGGCCCACTGCGTCGAGATCATCCTTGTCCCACTGGATGATGGTGCGCTCGGCCATGGCGGCGTTTTCCACCGGCACCAGACTGTCCAGCGGCTGCTCGGAAATCACGAAACCGCCGGGGTGCTGGGACAGATGCCGGGGGAAGCCGATCAACTGTCCCGTCAGGCTCAACACCCGATGCAGCACCGGGCTCTCGGGGTCGAAACCGCCCTCGCGCAGCCGCTCCACGGGCGGCGTTTCATCGCTCCAGTGACCGCAGCAATCGGCCAGGGCGTTGATCTGGTCCGGCGGCAAGCCCAATGCCTTGGCCACATCACGCACCGCACCGGCCGCATGGTAGGTGCTGACCACCGCCGTCAGCGCGGCGCGGGCCCGGCCATAACGCTGGAACACGTACTGCAAGACCTCTTCGCGGCGTTCGTGCTCGAAATCGACGTCGATGTCCGGCGGCTCGTTGCGTTCTTTGGAAAGAAAACGTTCGAACAGCAGCGTGGTGCGGTCCGGGTCGATTTCGGTGATACCCAGGGCGAAGCACACTGCCGAGTTGGCGGCAGAACCACGACCCTGACAAAGAATCTGTTGCTGGCGGGCAAAGCGGACGATGTCGTGGACTGTCAGGAAATAACTTTCGTAGCCCAACTCGGCAATCAGTTGCAGCTCCTTGTCGATTTGCTTCAGCACCTCGACTGTCGGGCCGTTTCCCCAGCGCCAGCGAATGCCCTCCTCGGTCAAATGACGTAGCCACGAGGTGGCTGTGTGGCCTTGCGGCACCAGTTCGCGGGGGTATTGATAACGCAGTTGGCCGAGGTCGAAGGTGCAACGCCGGGCAATGGTCAGCGTTTGCGCCAGCAAGGCTGGCGGGTAAAGCGCCTCCAGCACGTCGAGGCTGCGCAGATGGCGTTCGCCGTTGGGGTGCAGGCGCAACCCGGCATCGGCCACCGGCAGGTGATGACGGATCGCGGTCATGGTGTCCTGCAAGGCCCGTCGTCCGCGAGCATGCATGTGCACATCGCCACTGGCCACGGCCGGAACGCGCAGTTCCCTGGCCAGTGTCAGCAGATCGCTCAGGCGCTGGGCATCGTCCTGACCGCGATGCAACTGCACTGTCAGCCACAGGCGTTCGGCAAAGACCTGCTTGAGCCAGAGGCCCTGTTCGAAGGCATCGACAGCGTCCGGCACCCATAACGCCAACAGCCCCGGCAATGATTCACTGAAGTCTTCTCGCAGCACCTGATACTGGCCTTTCTGCGTGCGGCGCCGGGCGCGGGTAATCAATCGGCACAGCGCCTGATACCCCTCCAGGCTCTCCACCAGCAGCACCAGTTTCGGACCGTTCTCGATGCGTATTTCACTGCCGATAATCAGCGGCAACTCCACGGACTTCGCCGCTTGCCAGGCGCGAACGATGCCCGCCAGGGTGCATTCGTCGGTGATCGCCAGGGCTTGATAACCCTGTTTTTTCGCTCGCTGGAACAGTTCGAGGGCACTGGAGGCACCACGCTGGAAGCTGAAGTTCGACAGGCAGTGCAATTCGGCATATTCGCGGCTCATGCGAACCAGCCCTGCAACCACAACGGGCCGTCCTCACCGACCGCCCGGTAGGCCCAGCCCTGTTGGCCGGCACGGGTTTCGATCAGGTAATAGTCGCGGCGTACGTCGTCGCCGTCCCACCAGCCGGACTCGATACGCTCCGGCCCCATGAGGATGCGCGCCGAGCCCTGATGCACGGCCAACGGCTCGGTCAGCAGCCAGCCCGGCCGTTTCACCGCGGCCGGCACTGCGCAAGGCTGGCTGTCGGCACTGGCCTGCCACGCGCACTCGGGACGGTGATCGGCCTGAAAGCGCAAGCCATGCACCGCGTCATCCCCCAGCCGTGCGCGCAGGCGTTCGCGCAGTTGTTCCCAGGGCAAGGACTGCTGCGGGCGATCGTCGAACAGTTCCTGATGCTGGGGCACGAAGCTCGGCAAATCCTCGGCGCGCAAGCGAAAGCCACGTACCGGTGCCTCGACCTGGACCTGCTCCAGCCGCCCCCGGGCCAGCTCGAAGAGCATCGCCGGATCGCGCTCGGCACTGAGCAGGCCGACCTTGATGACCGTATCCGGCAACCCGGCATGCTCCAGATGCAGGTCGAAACGCTGTACGCCGCTGTCGCGACCGCACAGGAACGCCGACAGGTCGCCCGTCAACCGGCGCAACGGAAACAGCAGGGCTTGATGGGACTGCACATCGAAATTGAGCTCGATACGCACATCGAAACGGTCCGGCGGCAGGTAAAACGCCAGCGCCAGCCGCCGCGTGCCAAGCAACGCATCCAGGTGCTTGAGCACCTGGGCCTCGAAACGCCGGGCCAGGCTATGTCGGGGCAACGCCTGCACCTGGCTCAAGGTGCGCAAGCCCATGCGCGACAAGGCCGTGGCGACCGGTGCTTCGAGGCCGATCCGGTCGACGGGCATTTGCCCAAGGTGATGCTGCAAGGCTTGATCGTCCGGCACCACCAGACCGTCATAGGCGTTGGCCAGCACCCGCGCCGCCACCGGGTTGGGCGCGGCCACGATGCGGTGCCGAAACCCCAGCTCACCGAGCTCACGGCGCAAAAGCGCTTCGAATTGCGGCCAGGCGCCGAACAGTCCCAGGCTGGATTCGATTTCAAACACCAGCGCCCGTGGGTAATGCACGCTGACCTGGGAACTGAAGCGGTAGGCCCAGGCGGCGAGAAACTGCTGCCAGTGTTCAATTTCGGCAGCGTCGTATTCGGCCGTGACAAAGCCTTTGCTCAAAGCCTGCGCCGCACTCATGGACTGACCGGGACGCAAACCCAGCGCCCGCGCCGCACCGTTGACGGCCTGCAGCACCCGGCGCTGGGCCGGGCCGGTCAGCAAGGCCAGGGGCTCATCGGGGTCGACGCGCTGACGCAGTACCGCGTCCAGCGCCAATTGCGGGAAAACAATGCAGACCCAGCGCATGGCAACCTCAATGTCCCACGGCGAAGGCAATCGGCGCCGAACGGGCCAGGCCGCCGCGGCACTTGAGCACGCGCAGTTGTGCCGGTTGGGCATCGATGGCGATGCGCAAGGCCGCTGGCGAAGGGTTGATCGCTTCACCGATGGGGCGATAGGCGAAGGCCAGGGTCTGGCCGGTTTCCGCCGCCACCTGCAAGCGGCGCAAGGCGCGGTCGTCGGCCTTGTGTGGCCAGCACAGCACCGCGCCGCAACTGCCCGAACGCAGGCATTGCTCCGCGGCCCACAGCGCATCGCGCTCGCTGGCCTGGATGATCGACAACTGACGCAGATCCACCCCGGCGCTCTGCCACGCCTGGGGGTACGGTACGCAAGGTGGCGCCACCAGCACGATGCGCTCGCCCGCCGCCGACAGCCGTGCCAGCGTCGGCCACACCAGTTGCAACTCGCCCACCCCCTGCCCGGCCAACAGGATTTCCGTCAGCGCCGCCTCCGGCCAGCCACCGCTGGGCAATGCCGCGTCCAGCGCGGCATGCCCGGTGGGCTGCGGGCTGGTAGCCGGTGGCGCAGGCCGGCCCTTCCAGACCTGGCCGCCATTGAACAGCGTATCCAGCGCAACGACGGCACCCATCAGCCTTGCCTCACCAGACCACAGAACACGCCTTCGATGGCCAGGTCCTGATCGGCGTTCACAATGATCGGCTGGTAGGCCGGGTTGCGCGGCAGCAGGCGAACCACATCGCCGACCCGCTCGAAGCGCTTGATGGTGACTTCGCCGTCGAGCCGCGCCACGACGATCTGGCCGTTGAGCGCCTCGGGGTTGCGGTGCACACCCACCAGATCGCCGTCGAGGATGCCGTCCTCGATCATCGAATCGCCCCGGACCCGCAACATGTAGTCCGGCACCCGCGAGAAGATCGACGGATCAAGCAGCAAACGGCTGTGCACCTCGGCATCGGCACCGATCGGCGCACCGGCCGCCACCCGGCCAAGTACCGGGATGTCCAGCAACTCGGGACGCGGCGGCTGCCCGAGCAGGCGAATGCCCCGGGCCTGATGCGGGTTGACCTCGATAAACCCGGCTTCGGTCAGCGCCAGCACATGCTTGCGCGCCACGCTGCGGGAAGCGAAACCAAACGCCTCGCTGATTTCAGCGAGGCTCGGAGGCTGACCGTGCTCGGCGATGCGATCGCGGATGAAGGTCAGAATGGCGGTACGGCGGGGAGTCAGAGTCGTCATGGAGTACATTTGTACTCTTTTGGCTTTTTTCTGGCAAGGACCGTCAATCATCTGGTGGGCAGATCACCTGTGGGAGCGAGCTTGCTCGCGATGGTCTTTCATTCAACATGTGTGTCGACTGACCGGGCCTCATCGCGAGCAAGCTCGCTCCCACATTGGATTTCAGTGACTCAAGGATTGAGTTGCACCAGATAGGACCACGGATAAATCCCCGTTCATGCCCGTCGCTAAACACCTGTTGCAGGCCATCCCCCTGCGGGTACAACTCGATCACCCGCAGACGTAAAGCCTGCGCTCCTTACTCGAACAAAACGGACGATCAAAAAAACATGGCCTACCGTTCGTCGCCTTTTTAAAAAAATCAGGCCCTGAAAAAAAATAAAAAACCATAAAAAAGTACAAACCGCACATTTACTCCTACAGAAATATTCTACTCAACATAGAAAGATCATTTCTGCCTGCCGAAAACTAAAATACAGTTTCAAAAAGGAATTCCACAGATCCACACTAGAAACCAACCACAGTAGAACAAAACCAAAAAACCAAGGGTCCCAACATCATGTAGGAGACATCTTAAAAGACCATAGGAAAACCCCTACAACATAAAACCCCCTCACTTGCATTTAACACTGAAATCAACCAACCATTGCAACATCACTTAATGCCAGATGGCAAACCACAAACGAAAGCAAAATAAAAAACAACAGCTTTGGAAAACACCATTCAATGACTAAAAATATTTTACCCAGAGTGCTTTCCCTAACATCCATATTCATCAAAGAACAATTGAAAGAACCCATCGCCTTTTTCTGGATCATGATATCACCTTGTGCGATGTTCTATTTTTTTGCAACAACCAGGCAAGACCCCAACTATTTCTCCAGCAATTACATTACGATTTCAGCATGGTTTTATGCCTACATCTCTTCAAGTGTCGCACTATTCGGATTCGCCTTTTACATAATCGGAAGAAGGGAAAGCGGATTCACCCGATCATTTATTTACTCCAGGGAATCAAAACTGATTTTTCTTTTATCGCACTTCATTGCCTACTCGCTAATATCAATATCTTATTGCACAACCTTTTACTTAACGACCAAGTTTCCATTTGGAAACTACGCCTTCGATGAACTACTGAATCTCGCACTACGCTTTTACATCTGCTTTATCATGTTCTGCACTTTTGGGGCTGCATTTTCATTGCTACCGATCAACTTTCAGAACTCGAACACTTTGCTTTCCATTTTTTCGTTCTGCATGTTGATCCTCGGAGTAATGAGTGCCAGCAGATCAAACCCCATCACCGACGCTTTGAACCTCGCAAACCCACTGACACTTGCAAGCCAAATAATGGAACAAGGCCTTGAATCCAACAAACTCATCACAGCTGCAATAGTTCTTTTATTTACTTTTGTACTGCACATAACTCTCAAACACCTAAGAATAAATCCCGTATGGAGCCGGTACTGATGAAAAAATTCACGGCACAGAACATTGACTTCTCCTATACAGACACCCCCCTCTTGACCCAGGCATCTCTTGAGGTTGCTCAAGGTGACATTGTCGGCATTCTGGGACCCAATGGATCTGGAAAAACAACTTTTTTCGATATCGTCTGTGACCTTAAAAAAGCAAAGTCCGGCTTCATAAAAAACGAATTCAGTCACTTTTTATACCTTTCTCAAATCATTTCCACTCCCCCACCACTGCGTATGCGTGACATTTTTAAAATGGTGTCTGCGCTGTCATCAAACGAACCCATGACACAAGATAAAACCCTGAAAAAACTAAGTGCGTGGAGCCCTGCAATAGTTGGCCGATACCAAGACATATGGAACAAAAAATCATCACTATGCAGCTACGGAGAGACACGTTGGTTCTTTACTCTTTCTCTTCTTTCAATTTCTGCAGACTTTGTGATTCTCGACGAACCTACTGCCGGTGTAGATCCAGAATTTCGTCACTATATTTGGCAATGTCTTCACGGCGCTGCCAGGGAGGGCACCGCCATTCTGGTTTCCTCGCACAATGTTGATGAAATAATTAACCATTGTGATTATTTTTATATGATCAGCCAGCAACGCTTCAATCGCTTTAACAACGGCAGTGAGTTCATGCAGAAGTATGGAGTAAAGACTGTGGACGATGCGTTTATCCGGGCCGTTACTGAACCTGTATTCGCAACATAAACCACTGGAAGCGCACGGGGGAGCTGCCGCAGATCGCGACAACTCCCGATGAGGAATGGAATTCGATTCAGTCGGTAAGTCCAGCCAGATACGCCCACGGATAAATCCCCCGCTCATGCCCATCGCTGAAGACCAGTTGCAGGCCATAGCCCTGCGGGTTCAGTTCGATCACCCGCACCCGGGCATCCACCAACGGCGCCATCCCCCGCATACGAAACGCCCGGCATTGCGAACACGGACACCGCCGGCGCAACTCGGCGTGGTCCAGCAGTTGTTCGCGACCATCGGGCCAGTTCAGGCGCAGTTGTTGTTTGCTGCGGGAATTGCCAATCGCCAGCGGATTCATTGCAGTTGACTCAAGGCAATGCGCACGGCCTTGCGCACTTCAGGGTCGCCGTCGTGTTGCGCGGCCTGTAATGGCGCAATGGCCCCTGCGTCGCTCAGTTCGCCAAGGGCCAACGCGGCTTCCTTGCGCAGGTTGCTGATGCGGTGGCCGAGGGTTTCGATCAGCGCATCGAGCGCCGGTCCATAACGCAAGCGGCCGAGGCTGCGGGTAGCGCGCAAGCGTACCTGCCAGTAATCGTCGCCCAAGGCATCGATCAGGGCCGGGCCGGCGTCGGGGTGGCCGACCTTGCCCAGGGTGGTGGCGGCTTCTTCGCGGACTTGCCAGGCATCGTCCCGCAAGGCCTGGCGCAGGGCCGGCAGCACCTGCGCGTCAGACGCCAGGCCCAGCGCCCCGGTGGCGGCACGCCGCACGTCGGTGTCCGGGTCAGCGCTGGCCAACCGCGCCAGTGCCGGCAAGGCATCGAGTTGCTTGAGCCAGCCGAGCACGCCCACCGCCTCGCGACGCACGCTGGCGCTTTCATCGTCCAGTGCCCGGGCAGCCGCGTCGGCGGCATCGGGGCAACGCAATTCGCGCAACGCCCGGAACGCGGCAATGCGTACGCCGCTGTCGGCGTGCCCGGTCCACGGCAGAATGACCCGGCCCGCCGCTTCGCTCTTGAGCAGGCTGAGGCTTTGCGCAGCGGCCGCCTGCACCGCCGGGGATGGATCCGTCAGGGCCTGGCACAACGCTTCGACCACGGGCGCGTCCTCCCAGGCTTCCAGTAACCGTGCGGCTTCGGCGCGAACGTCTGCACTCGGGTCTTCGGCCAGTCGATCGATCAACCACTGCAGGCCGTCCGGCTCCTCGAGATCGGCCAGCTCGATCAGTGCGATCCGGCGCACGCCGGGGTCGTCATCGGTCAGGCGCGGTTGCAGGGCAAGAATGTCGTCGTTATCGGTAACATCGAATAGAGAGGTCATAGGGCAAATCGCGGCAGTTTGTTTTCAGGGGGAAGTCCGAGCGGGTTCAGGCGCGGCAGCTGCCGACCGTCTTCGTGCCGCAGGAGTTCGAGGCAATGTCGCTTGAGGTGCGAGAATTCGGGGCGGGTCACCAGTTCGGTACTGCGCGGCCTGGGGAAGTCCAGACGCAGGTCTTCGATGATTCGGCCGGGACGCGGGCTCATGACCAGCAAGCGATCGGCGAGGAACAGCGCTTCGTCGATGTCATGGGTGACAAACACCACGGTGGTGCGGATGCGCGTCCAGATGTCCAGCAGCAGTTCCTGCATATTCAACCGGGTCAGGGCATCGAGGGCACCGAAGGGTTCGTCCATCAGCAACAGGCGCGGACGGTTGACCAGCACCCGGGCAATTTCCACCCGTTGCTGCATGCCGCCGGAGAGCTGGTCGGGCCAGCGCCCGGCAAAGCCTTCAAGGCCCACCAGCGCGAGGATTTCATCCGCCGCCTTGTGCCGTTCGACCTTGCCGACACCGCGCATTTTCAAGCCGAACGCCACGTTGTCACGCACCGTACGCCAGGGAAACAGGGTGTGCTGCTGGAACACCATGCCGCGTTGTGGCGATGGCCCTGACACCGGCGCGCCATCCACGCTCAAGGTGCCGCTGCGCGGTTGCAGGTGGCCGGCCAGGGCGCCAAGCAAGGTGGACTTGCCGCAACCGGACGGCCCGAGAATGCACACGAACTGGCCCGGTTCAATCTGGCAATCGAGGCCCTGCACCGCTTCGAAAGCCCCGTGGCCCTCRCCCAGGCTGATCGACAGCCCGCGTATATCGATTCGCCCTTCTAGGTGTTGAAAAACGCTCATCAGGCTTTTCCTCGCGGTCGATGCCAAGGCGTGAAGAGCCCGCCCAGGCGTTTGATCAACAGGCTGCTGCCCATCCCGAGCACGCCGATCAGCAACATGCCGACCACGATGTCGGCGTAGTTCTGGATGGTGTAGGACTCCCAGGTGTAATAGCCGATGCCGAATTGGCCGGAGATCATTTCCGCCGTCACCAGGCAGAACCACGAGGTGCCCATGCCGATGGCCAGGCCGGTGATGATGCTCGGCGCCGCGCCCGGAAGTACGACCTCCAGCAGGATGGCCCGGCGCCCTGCCCCGAGGCTTTTCGCCGAGGCGATCAGCCGTGGGTCGACGCCTTCGACGCCGTGCACGGTGTTGAGCAGGATCGGGAACAGTGCGCCAGTGAAGGTGATGAACACCATCGACAGTTCCGACGAGGGAAACATCAGGATCGCCAGGGGAATCCACGCCACCGCCGGGATCGGGCGCAGCACTTCCAGGGGTGGCAGCAATAGATCTTCGGCCCATCTCGAGCGGCCGATGGCCAGGCCCAGGGTCACGCCAATGATCAGCGCCGCGAGGTAACCGGCGAACACCCGGCCGAGACTGCTGCCCAGGTGCTGCGCGAGTTTGCCGGAGTCGCCGAGCCCGAGGGCGGCTTCAATGACCGCCAAGGGTGTCGGGACGTTGGCGAAGGTCACCAGGCCAAGGTTCCAATGGTGGCTGGCGGCGAGTTGCCAGAACAGCAGGCAGAGCAGCAGTGAAGCGGCTCTGGGAATCCAGCGCGCAAATGGTCGGTACACAATTATTCCTCTCAACCGAGATCCCTGTGGGAGCGGGCTTGCCCGCGATTGCGGTGGGTCAAACGACATCGATGTCGACTGGTCTGGCCTCATCGCGGGCAAGCCCGCTCCCACAGGGGATTGCGGTGTTATGACTGTTAGCGGGCGGCCACGGCCTGTGTGGTGGCATCGGCGAAGTCGAACACTTTGCCGCCCTGCGCCGTGGCGAACTGCTGGGCCTGGCCTTTGAGCAGGAACGCACTCAGCTGCCCTTTCCCATCGGTGGCAAACCACGCCTGATCCGCCAGCAACTTGATCCCGCTGTCGCTGGCCTGGGTGTACACCGCGCGGATGTTCTTGCCTTCCTGCCTGAGGCTGGCCAACGCGGCAAAGGCCGCTTGCGCCGAGGCGTATTGACGAACCTTCGGCTCGCCGCGCACCCAGATTTCCGCCACGTGACTGAAGTCAGTGATGGCTTTGCCGCTGGAGGCATCGACGGCCTTGAGCGGCGTCTGCTGGTAGTTCGCAAGCTGCGCGCTGTAGTCCAGGTTCGAGGCCTTGAAGGCGGCGCGGATGTACTGGTCGTCGATGAAGTGGTTGAGATCGAGACCGCGATCGGCCTTCTTCAACAAMTTGAGGGTGTCGATGGCGGTGCCCACGGCCTGACGGTATTCCGGCTTCCAGCTCAGGTCGCGGGTCTGCACGCCGAGGGGACCATGGAACAGGTAATTGACCTCGGCATCGACCCCGGTGACCCTGGCGATCAGCTCGCTGTATTTCTCCGGTTCAGCCGCCAGCAGTTGGTTGGCTTCGATACTCGCCCGCAGGTAAGCGACGACGATTTCCGGATACTGCTTCGCATAGGCCTGATCGACCAGCGCACCGTGAAAGGTCGGCGCATTGGCCTGGGAACCGTCATAAATCTTGCGCGCGAAACCACGGCTCGGGAACAGTTCGGCGAAGGGCACGAAGTCGGCGTGAGCATCGATCTTGCCAGCCTGCAACGCGGAGCCGGCGACTTCCGGTGGCTGGGCAATGATGTTCACGTCCTTGAGCGGGTCCCAGCCCTGGGCCGCGACGGCGCGCAGCAACAGGCCATGGGCGGTGGAAGCGAACGGCACGGAAATGGTCTTGCCTTTCAGCTCTGCCAGCGACTGCACGCCCGATGCGCTTGGCACCACGATGCCGTTGCCGCTGCCCTTGATGCTGCCCGACAGCACGCTGATAAACAGACTGTGCTTGCCCGCCGTTTCGAACGCGACACCGTTGAAGGCACCGGGGAAATCGGCCATGGCGCCGAAGTCGAGTTTGCCCGCCACCATCTCGTTGGTCAGGGGCGCGCCGCTGGTGAAGTTTTTCCACTGCACGTCGTATTGGGCGTCTTTGTAAGGGCCGTCGTGGGGCAGGTATTTGTCCAGCAGCCCGAGTTCGCGAATCAACAACCCGCCGGCGGCGCAGTTGATGGTGGTGTCCTGGGTGCCGATGGCAATGCGGATGGTTTCGGCCGAGGCCGACAGGGTGAATGAAGCCAGTACCAGACCGGCCAAAGCTGCACGCAACATCATGAGTGTTTCCCCTCGAATCATTTATTGGATGTTCGTCTCCGCCACGATCAGGGCGCGGTGGGAAACGAGGGGTGTTTTGAATCAGGCGTCCGGTTGTTGCCGGATGGCGTTTTGGGTTGTTAGGGCTGGCCTCTTCGCGAGCAAGCCCGCTCCCACAGGTTTTTTCGGTGTACTCGGAACTTGCAACTGGCTTCGATCCATTGTGGGAGCGGGCTTGCCCGCGATGGCGTCCTGTCAGTCAGCGCAATAAATAAGGGATCTCCACTTTCACGGCCCCGGTCGGGCAGTCCTTTTCACAGGGCATGCAGTACCAGCATTCGTCGAACGCCATGTAGGCCTTTTGCGTGGCCGGGTTGATCGCCAGCAGGTCCATCGGGCAAACGTCGACGCACACGGTGCAGCCTTTGTGGGCGATGCATTTGTCTTCATCGACCGTGACAGGTGCGTTGGAGCGGAAGAAGATTTCCTGGGGTTGGTAAGCCATGTTCGGTCTCTCTTTTGTGGTCGGCATCAAGCCGCATCGGCACCGACCCGCAGCCGGTCGTAGGCCTGCATCTCGTCGGCATCCAGCGGGATGATGTAAGGCTCGACGGCTTTCCTGAAACTGCTCATCAACCCGTTTTCGTCTTTCTTCAAGTGGCAATGGCAGAACCAGTCGCGGTCGTTGCGTTGTGGGTGATCGACGCGATAGTGGTAAAGCCCCCAACGGCTTTCGGCGCGGAACAATGAAGCGCGGGCGGCCATTTCGGCGCAGTCGCGGATCATGCTGACTTCCATGGCGCGCATCAGTTCGTGGGCGTTGTGGGCCTTGATCTGGTCGAGGTCGCGCTGGATATCGCTGAAGCGTTGCAGGCCGATCTGCATCTTCTTCGTCACTTTCGGCGGTTGCAGGTAGTCGTTGACGAAGCGCCGCAGCTTGTATTCGACCTGGGCCGGTGGCAGACCGTGTAAACGGTCAAGCGGTGCGTAGACCCGTTGTTTTTCGGTTTCGATCTGCCGGGCATCCAGTGCCGAAAACTCGCGCCCGGCGACAAAATCCGCCGCGTTGTTGCCGGCGAACCAGCCATAGGTGAACGCGCCGAGCATGTAGTTGTGCGGCACCGCGGCCATGTCACCGGCCGAGTACAAGCCCTTGACCGAGGTTTCGGCCTTCTCGTTGACCCACACACCCGAGGCCGAATGCCCGCTGCAAAAGCCGATTTCCGAGATGTGCATCTCGACCATCTGCGTGCGGTAGTCGGTGCCGCGATTGGCATGGAACTGGCCGCGACTCGGCCGCTCGTTGCTGTGCAGGATCTCTTCGATATTCTGGATGGTTTCCTCGGCCAGGTGATCGAGCTTGAGGAACACCGGACCATTGCCGCTTTCCAGCTCCTGGTGGAATTCCCACATCATCTGCCCGCTCCAGTAGTCGCACTCGATGAAGCGTTCGCCCTTGTTGTTGGCGGTGTAGCCGCCCAAGGGACCGGTGACGTAGGCGCAGGCCGGGCCGTTGTAATCCTTGATCAGCGGGTTGATCTGGAAGCATTCCAGGTTCGCCAGTTCAGCCCCGGCGTGATAGGCCATCGAGTAGCCGTCGCCGGCATTGGTCGGGTTTTCGTAGGTGCCCATCAGGTAACCGGATGACGGCAACCCCAGGCGTCCGGCAGCACCGCAGGCGAGGATCACCGCCTTGGCCTTGATCACATGGAAGTCCGCCGTGCGGCAGTCGAAGCCCATCACGCCATTGACCGCGCCCTCTTCATCCGTCAGCAAACGCGTGCACACCAGGCGATTGGTGATGCTCACCCGCGCGCGCTTCAACTGCCGGTAGAGGACCTTCTTGATGTCATGCCCTTCCGGCATCGGCAACACGTAAGCGCCCATGTGGTGGACCTTCTTTACCGCGTAGTCGCCGGTTTCGTCCTTCTCGAACTTCACGCCCCAGCGGTCCAGTTGCTCGATGGTTTCGAAGCTGTGGGTGGCATAGGCGTACACCGCGGCCTGGTTGACGATGCCGTCGTTGGCGATGGTGATTTCCTTGGTGTATTGCTCCGGTGTCGAGTGACCGGGAATGATCGCGTTGTTCAGGCCGTCCATGCCCATGCTGATCGCGCCGCTGCGCTTGACGTTGGCCTTGTCGATCAGCAACACCCGCAGGTCGCGGTTGCGTTCCTTGGCCTTGATCGCCGCCATGGGGCCGGCGGTGCCGCCGCCGATCACGACGATGTCGTACTCCTGTTCGAGGGTGCTTCTAGTCATGGAGCTGCCAGTCATTGAGCTATGGGTCATGCCTGATCCCCTTTGTGCCGGTCGATCCGCAGGCGGTACTGGAAGGCATCGCCACGGTAGTAAAGGTGTTCGAAGTCCAGCGGGCGACCGTCGACATCATGGGTCAGGCGCTCGATCCGCATGATCGGCGAGCCGGGCTCGACGTTCAGCGCCCGGGTCAGGTCGCTGTCGGCCAGTACCGCATCGATGGCCAGATCGGCGTGTCCCAGGGCCAGGCCGCAGTCGTTTTCCAGGATCAGGAAGATGTCGCGGGTGACCAGGTCGGCTTTTTCCAGGCGCTCACCAATGGCCTTGGGCAGATAAGTGATTTCCAGGGAAACCGGCTCGCGGTTGATCAGGCGCACCCGTTTGATCTGCGCCACGGTCTCGCCTTCGGCGACCTGCAAGCGCTCGGACACCCGCTTGTCGGCGGCAATGAATTTGAAGCTGCGCAGACGGTTGATCACCTCGTAGCCGCGACCGGTCATGGACTCGGCCAGGCCTTGCAGGGTGCCGACGTTCTGGAAGGTTTTCGGCTTGGCGACGAAGGTGCCTTTGCCGTGGATCCTGAAAATCAGCCCTTCCTTTTGCAGGTCACCCAAGGCCTGGCGCACGGTGATGCGGCTGACCTTGAACAACACGCCGAGTTCGCTCTCGGAGGGCATCTGGCTGTCTTGCGGATATTCGCCGTCGAGGATGCGGGCACGCAGCACGTCTCGCAGCTGTGTGTGCAACGGGACGCTGCTCAGGGATAGAACGTTATCGGTCATGGCAGATCACTTGTTATAACGAGTTATGACGTGATCTTAGATAGGTTATGACAAGCTTGAGAAATATCGAATGAGCATAAGGTTAGATGCGCGACGCAAGAACAAATGTGGGAGCGGGCTTGCTCGCGAATGCGGTATACCTGAGCAGTAAAGTTGGGATCTGGTCCATCACCCAATCGGTCTTCAGCGCCTGCTCGGCCACGGCGGGGTGCTGAGCCTCACCACGAATATGCGCATTCATGCCCAATACGTGGTGCCACTGAATGTGCGCGTGATGCTCGATGTTCAGGCTGAGGTGCTCGTCGGCGTGCAACTCGACAGGGTGTTCATCGAACACTGAAAAGGTGATCCGGCCTTGACTGCCAATCACTTCGACACGGTCTTCGCGGCGGTCTGCAACGAAGTTCCAGCAACCCATCCCCAGTGCCCCGCTGGCAAACCGCCAAGTGGCGCTGACGGCATCTTCGGCCGCGTACAAACCGGCCTGTCGTGCGGTGAACCCGGCGACTTCGACGATATCGCCGAGCAGATACTGAAACAGGTCCAGGCCATGGCTGGCCAGATCCGCGAAGTAGCCCCCGCCGGCAATCGCCGGGTCGGTGCGCCAATTATCGGTTCCGTTCCGGTCCGCTGCCGATGGAGCTTTGGTGAGCGTCCAGGTCAAGTGCCGGACCTCGCCGATCCGCCCCTCCTCCAGCCATTGCCGCACTTGCCGGAAGCGTGGCAGCGAACGTCGGTAATAGGACACGAACAAGTGCAGCCCGGCATCGGCAAACACCTGCTGCATTTCACGGCTTTGCCCGGCGTTCAGCGCCATCGGCTTTTCGACACAGCAATGCTTGCCGGCGGCGGCCACCTGCAAGGCGTAAGCGTGATGACTGTCGGGCGGCGTGGCGATGTACACCGCGTCGACCTCGGGATCGTTGATCAACGCTTGCGCATCGGTGTAGACCCGCCCGATGCCGTGGCGCGCGGCATAGTCGGTGAGGGCGTCCAGGCGCCGCCCCATCACCGCCACCAACGCCGATCCAGGCGCCTTGTAGAAGGCCGGCCCGCTTTTGCGTTCAGCGACACTGCCACAACCGATCATGCCCCAGCGCACCACGTTCATAGCTCTCCCTGATGCTTAGCCGATGCGCAACGCGCGCAGGTCCAGTCGACCGTCCTTGAGTGGCGGACACCAGTAGTAGCCACCGGTGATCGGACGGCTGATGCGGTACAAACCGTCGGTGATGCCGTCTTCCAGGCCACTCATGCGGCGCAGTTGAGCTTCGAAGGCGTCGAGGGAAAAGCCAAAGGCCAGGAACATCAGGCCGGCGCGGTCGCCTTCGATCCACGGCATCGAACGGCGCACCACGAAGGCTTCAGGCGCAAAGCTTTCCTGGGCAGTACGTTTGACGTGGGCGGAAACCGGCGCATCGTCGATCTCTTCGTTGTCGCTCAAGCGGCGGCCCATGATGTTGTCCTTCTCATGGGACGGCATCGCGTGGAAGCCTTTGAGGTCATGCTGCCACTGCTGGATCGCGGCGAAGCTGCCACCCACCGTACCGTCGGCGCCCTCACCCACCAGGGCGGCGGTCACGGCGGCTGCGTCGTGGGGGTTTTCGGTGCCATCTTCGAAGCCGGTCAGGTCATGCCCGGTCTTATGACGGAAGACTTCATTCATCTGCACCAGGCGCAACGCCGGGGCCAGTGCCGCTTCGATGGCGTTGCTGCGGTTGAGCAACTCACCACGGTCTTCACCGTGCAGCCAGCACCAGAGCGCGTGTTGGGTCGACGGATTGTCGACACCGACGCCCGTCAACGCCGGAAAAGTTCGCAGGCCATCGATCTGCCCATCCAGCGCCTTGACCAGGGATTCGCCGAAGCCGACGACAGCCGATTTCCCGTCCACCAGTTGCATCAAGTTGTCGAGCGCAACCGGCAATGCTTCGACGGATTCGAGCGCGAAGAACATATGGCGAGCTTGAGGCGGAACGGGGGTGGCGAGGATGCCCAGCTGGTAATAACTCATATGAACTCCTTGAAAAAGAGCATGGAGTTTAACCGGAGTACGAGGGTTTGTGTGCCGTCAGAGGCCAGGAACCTGTGGCGAGGGGGGGCTTTCGTTGCGGAACGCACTCGGGCTCATGCCTGTCCAGCGCTTGAATGCCCGGCGAAAGCTGCGCACGTCGCTGTAGCCGACTACTTCGGTGATGCGTTCGATGGACATGTCCGGGTTGGCCAGCAGATTCATGGTGCGGGCCTGGCGCACTTGTTCCAGCAGCGCTTCGAACGTCAGCGCGTGTTCGGTGAGGCGACGGCGCAAAGTGCGGCTGCTCATGTTCAGGTCGCTGGCGATTTTCTCGATGTGACTGCCCTCGGTCAGGTCCCGGGCAATCGCCCGTTCCACCGCCTGGATCAAATCCATTTTCTGGTGCACCTGCGCGGCTTCCAGCTCGAGCAGTTTCACTGCCTGACGCAGGGCCAGGGAATGGTGATTGGGCAAGTGTACGTCCAGCCAATGCGCATCGATCACCATGCGGTTTTGCAGGCCTCCAAAACGCACGCCTGGTCCCAGCAGACGCGAGTATTCGCCGAGATAGTCCGGCGCGGCATGCATGAACTCCACGGCCACCGGTTTGAAATCCCTCCCGACCAGCGCCCGGCCGTACACCAGCAGGCTGGCGAAAAACTCCTCGACCGCGAACAACTGCACGTCGGTGAACGGCAAGCGGCATTCAACGTCGACAAACACCCAATCACCCGCCTCCTCCACACTCGACACGACAATGCCGCCGGAGGTGTGTTGATGGCGAATCCCCAGTTCAAAGGCATCGCGCAGGGTCTTGCACAGCGACAACACATGCCCCAGCAACCCCAGCGTACCGAGCACATTCTGCGCGCCGACCCACAGGCCCAGCCCCTGATTGGGCAAGACTTTGAGTGCGCGCTGAATCATGGCCACGGCCTGGCGATAAGAAATACGCTGCGCCGGGTCCTGAAGGTCTTCAACGCTAAAACCCAGCCCTCGGCACAGGCTTTCGGGGTTGATGCCTTTTTTCTCGGCGACTTCGGCCAGGGTTTGCAGGAGAAACGGTGACACCAGCGCCAATTCAAAGGTGGGATCGATCACTTTCATTTGCATGGGGCCATACATTCCGGGTCGAGCTGCATTCTTATTTTTGTTACCGGTTATGTCGAAAGAAGTTAGCACAGGGTTCAAACACTGTCCGCAGAAGTCCCCCTAAATGGCCGCCAATACCCTGCCTTGCAGGGCGCAGGCAGCTTATTTCTATATCGCGGCCTGCGTATGGACGCCGGAAAGCCCGCTAACAATAATAATGAGTGCACCCATGATCCCGACCCGCACGACATTTCCCCTGATGGTCATCTGCCTCGCCAGCGTCTGTGCCCTGCAACCGGCATTGGCCACCGAGGCTGGCGTGGACAATATCGGCCCTGGCACCGACGGCTTTTTCATGTTGCCGCTGKAGCCCGACAGCCTTCCGGACAACATGGTTGCGTTCAACCTCTACTACAACCACTACAAATCCACGAAGCTGAACATCAGTTCGCTCGGCGGCAAGGTGCCGAACGTCGATATCGAATCCACGGCGGTTATTCCGCGCCTGGATTACCTCAGCCCTGTGCGCGTGTTTGGTGGACGGCTGGCGGGCTACATCGCGCAGCCCTGGCTCAAGCAGGAAGTCGCGGTGTTCGGCTTGCAGGACACCCGCGAAGGCATGGGCGACACCACTATTGCGCCGATCATTCTCTGGGACATGGGTAAAAACCTGACCCTCGGCGCCGCCATTGAAGTCACCGTGCCGACCGGCGAATACAGCGTTGATCGCCTGGCCAATACCAGCAACAACTTCTACACCTACAAACCGCTGTTCTCCTTCACCTGGCTGCCAACGGACAGAACCGAGGTTTCGATGAAGACCACGTACAGTTTCAACGGGAAAAACAAAGACACTGATTACAAGTCGGGGCAGATTTTTCACTTCGACTATTCGGCCAGTTTCAAAATCACTGACGACCTGATGCTCGGATTGAACGGTTACTACCTGAAGCAAACCACCGACGACAAACAATTCGGCCACACCGTGCAGTTCAATGGCCAGGACGTGAACGACGGGGTGCGCGGGCAGGTGTTTGCGATTGGTCCGGCGCTGCACTGGACCTTTCTCAAATACGCCAGCGCGGAGATTCGTTGGGCCAAGGAATTCGACGTGGAAAACCGGCCTGAAGGGGAAATGCTTTGGGCCAAGGTCAGTATTCCGTATGCGTTTTGACTGAGCTGACGCCTTCGTCGGAACGCCGCCCGGAGCAAGCCCGCTCCCACATTTGGAATGCACTCCCCTGTGGG
>NZ_JBFREX010000036.1:0-45345 GCF_052114525.1 Pseudomonas sp. KB_15
GCGTTCGGCTGCATAGCAGTCGTGAGTCCAGCTGACGCGGCCTGCCTGACGTACCGCAATGACTGATTTTACGACTGCTTCGCAGCCGAACGCAGCCTCGCGGGCTCGGCAGCTGCTACAGATCGCATTAGCGCTTAACTGATCGGCATTCGGCCGATCGGCCTCTTTTTTTCCTGCAGCAAGAGGTCGGGTCATGCGCCAAGGTATTCAGGAAGTGACCATGGGTGAGGTATTGCGCCAGGAACGGATGGTGTGAGTTGTTGCTGCTCAGTTTTCTGGAGCGGCATGCTTCACCGGTCAAATTCCCGAATCAGTAACTGCCCCGTCCGCGGATCGAACTGACGCACAAAGTGAACGTGCCTGGAACCGATGGGCTGATCGCTGAACCCGGGYCCTCTTATCACCTCGATGCTGTTCACCCGGTGGATCGGTATGAAGTGCCGGTTGTCCATTGGCACAAAGTGCTGGTTGAGTACTGGCACGAAATTCCGGTTGTCCATTGGCACAAAGTGCTGGTTGAGTACTGGCACGAAATGCCGGTTGTCCATTGGCACGAAATGCTGGTTGTGTATTGGCACGAAATGCCGGGTTTGCAATGGCACGAAGTGCTGGTTGTGTACTAGCACGAAATGCCGGTTGCGCATTGGCACAAAGTGCTGGTTGTGCATTGGCACGAAATGCCGGTTTCCCGTATGAAACGAGCCCCTGTGGAAGTTGTGGAATTGCCCGCATTGCTGTGGCTGCCCACTGACCAGAACGGCCGGATGAGGATTTAGACCGAGGCCGCCACTGCTGATTGCCTCCAGCGAGAGGTTGCTTGCCAGAAGCCCCGCGACCAAGAGCAGGAGTTGCTTGAAGATACGCATAGCGCCACCTCCGACGGTCCCCCCCACACTGAATTATAGTCGGCCATGGACCCCGGCCTGGCCTTGGCGCTGAAGTAGACATCTAGCCAAACGGCGGCTGAGCAGAAAGTAATAACCTAAAAACCACCTTGATATTCATTGTGTTACAGAGCGAATGTCCTTATTTTTGGTTCTTCACGCAATCCCGGGAAACTGTAGGAGCCAGCCTGCTGGCGATGAACTCAAGTGCGCCGTGTTTATCCAGTTCACCCGCGTCATCGTTAACGAGCATCTCCAGCAAGCTGGGTCCTTGTATGTTGGGGCAACGCCTGCAGACCAGAACATGCAGAAGGTCCCGAACAATCACAGCCCCCTACTTCACCTCGGACGATGCGCCCCTGGCTACAGGGTTGAAGGCGCATGTCCGGTTTGTGCTGAATTATCCAGGGCGGGGCGGAAAAATTGAGTCCGTCAGGCTGACCAGGGCCTGACCCGATAGCTCAGAGCACCCCGGGCACCACCAGGGTCAACCAGGCAACACAGGGTCCCACCAGGGCAACCACCGCGCTGTAGATCAGCAGGCTGCGCAACACTTTATCTCGCTCCTGCGGGGGGGTATTGGCAACCACCAGCGCACCATTGGTGGAGAACGGGCTGGTGTCGACGATAGTGGTGGAAATGGCGATAGCCGCGACCACGCCAACCGCACTGATGTGGCCCTGGCTCAAGAATGGCACGGCCAGGGGAATGATCACCCCTAGCAATGCCGTGGACGAAGCGAAGGACGAGATAATTGCGGCAGTGAAGCACAGCAGCAAAGCGACCAGCAGCGGTTCACCCAAGCCGGAGATGCCATGGGCGACATAGTCGATGGTACCGATGGTCTGCATCACTCCGATGTAAGTGATGATCCCGGTGATCAGCAGAACAGTCGACCAGCTGACCTTGTCAATGGCTGCCTTCTGCGCCTTGGGCGCGAACATGGCCAGGACCACCGCGACCGTCATGGCCACCAACCCGATATTGAACTTGAACACTAATGCCGAGATCGCCAGGGCCAACAGCCCGACCAGCGTCGACAGCTTGGCCACGTCCAGGCCGCTGAGGGCCTGTAGCGGCGCACCGGCACTCGTCAGGTCAGTACGATGATAAGCAGGGGACGCCGGCGTACCGCCGTGGCCAAGAATGGCCAGCGATGCACCAGCAGCATGCAACCCGGGACCGGGCAGGACCGCCGCCAATGACAGACGAGCGCTACGTAAACCACCGAAGACTACGAATACCACCATGGCAATCCCCAGGTTGAACAACAGGCTGGCGATGAACAGAGTGAACGGTGCATAAGGCAGCCCGGAAGACGCAACGATCTGATTGGTTATGCCACCGAAAATACTCACAGGGGAGAAACTGCCGCCTTGAGCGCCGTGAATCACCATCAGTCCCATGAGCACCGGGTTGATGCGGTACTGCACGGCGAAGTTGAGAGCAATAGGCGCGAGGATCGCTGCCACCGCAGGGCTCAGCGCACCGAAACCGGTGAGCAGCGCCGCCACCACGAACATCACCCAGGGTATCCAGGCGACATGGCCACGCACCATCAACACTGCCCGTTCGATCAGCCAGTCGATGGTGCCGTTGTTCTGGGCGATGCCGAACAAATACGTGACACCGACCAAAGTCAGGAACAGGTCACTGGGAAAGCCGGCGAAGATGGTCGCCGATGTCATGTCCATTATCACCGAACCGACGATAAAGGCCGCTGCGAACGCCAGCGCGCCCATGTTGATGGGCAACACGCTAGCGATGCCGAAAATGACCACCAGCACTAAAATTGACAGAATTTCATTATTCATTTCAATCTGACTCCCCGCATTCGGACGGTCCCGCAGGTACCGTCCTTGTTGTTATTTTTTCGGGATGTTTAGCAACCGACTCACGTCGGGCCGGGCGTGCGCCGAAACGAGGATGCGTGCCTTGCCTGCGTAGCCGGTCGTACAAACACAGAAGCTTTCAATTCTGTCGTACTAATTGCCATTGAATGCTGCTGGCCGGCGCTCGGCAAAGGCTGCCAGTCCTTCGCCAAAGTCAGCACTTTCGCAGGCTTGTCGACGCAGTTCGGCAATCTGCTCCATCGCCTGCACCGGAATCGGTTGCAGGTCTTCGAGGATACGCAGCTGTTCCTTGACCGCCGCAACGGCAAGCGGTGCTTTGCTGGCGATGCCGTGTGCCAGTTCCAGCGCGGTCGCTTCCAGCACATCAGTGTCGACCAGTCGATTGACCAGACCAAACCGTTCCGCCCGCTGCGCATCGAGCTTCTGTGCAGTGAAAAACATCTCCTTCAACACATGAATCGGCAAGTTGTTGAAGAAGCGCAGCAATCCACTGGTGGTGTACGGCAATCCAATGTTCACTGGAGTCATGGCAAAGCTTGCGCTGCGGTCCGCGACGACCATGTCGCAGCTCATTACCAGATCCACCGCACCGCCCCACACCGAGCCGGACACCAGGGCAATCACCACGCCGGGATAGGCGCGGATGCGGCGCAATACCTGTTCGAGCGGTTTGCCATAGGCAATCGGGTCGCGGTCGTGTTGCAGTTCGCGGATATCGTGGCCGGCACTCCACACGGATTGGCCGACTTCGCTGCCGAGGATCACCACCGGGATGCGTTGTGACGCCAGGGCGACGAGACTTTCGTCGAGCGCCGTCAGCAGCTGCGCGCTGAGTGCATTGCGCTGTGTGGGGTTGCTGAAGACCAGCCGCGCGATGCGTTCATCGACCCGGTTGACGGTCACGGTTGTGGAAGAGGCTGGATTCATTGTGTGGCTCCTGTCGATTGCGCGCCGGTCATGTCATCGGAGTTCTGGAACACTATTTTCGCGGCGAGCAATGCATTGATTGATGCAGTGTCGAAACCGGCTTCGCGCAATACTTCGACGGTGTGTTCGCCAAGCAGTGGCGGTGGGCGGCTGACAACGCTGTCAGTGTCGCAGAACACCGGGGTCACTACCTGACGCAGTGCACCAAGTGTCGGATGCGTGAGTGTCTCGGTCAGTTGGCTGTGYAGCACCTGCGGGTCGTCGAAGACCTCATCGAGTGTGTTGATCGGGCCGGCGGGTAATCCTGCGTCGACGAACAGCGAGGTCCACTCGCGTTTGCTGCGGGTTTTCAAACGACTTTCCAGAATCTCTCTCAATTCATCACGACGTTCGACCCTCGCTTCATTGGTGGCGAAGCGCGGATCGTCCGGCAGCTCGGGCAAATCGAGCAGTGCGCACAAACGCCCCCACATGGGCGAGGTGATCGGCGCCAGATTGAGCGGGCCATCCTTTGTCTGGAACACGCCGTAAGGTGCAATCACCGAATGGGCGTTACCGGTGCGGCGCGGCACATCCCCCAGGCTGAGGTAGCGTTGGCCGTGCACACTCAGCAACCCGACCAGACTGGCCAGCAGCGACGTGCTGACATGTTGGCCCCGCCCGGTGCGCTCGCGCTCGAGCAGCGCGGCCAGCACCGCTGTCACCAACCACATGCCCGAAGTCAAATCGCCGATGGCGGTGCCGGTGCGTGTCGGGTCGCCATCGACGAAACCGGTCAGGCTCATCAGCCCCGAGTAGCCTTGGGCGATCTGGTCAAAGCCCGGCCAACTGCTCATCGGCCCGTCGGCGCCAAAGGCGTTAATGCTGCCCATTACCAGTCGCGGATTGCGGGCGCTGAGCACCTCATAACCGAGGCCCATGCTTTCCAGCGTGCCAGGCTTGAAGTTCTCGATGACGACGTCGGCGTCATCGATCAGCTGCTGGATGGTGGTCAACCCTTCGGGATTGCGCAAGTCAATGCACATGCCGCGCTTGTTGCGGTTACACGATAAATAGTAGGTGCTCACGCCCCGGTCGAAGGGGCCCCAGGTGCGGCTCATATCGCCAGTCGGGCCGGGCTCGATCTTGATCACATCGGCACCGAGGTCTGCCAGCACCATGGTGCAGAACGGCCCCGACAGTGCGCGACTCAGGTCGACGATTTTCACGCCTTGCAAAGCTTGCATGGGATTCTCCATTGAAGGGTTGAATACGGGCCATTGCGCCAAGGCCTTTGAAGCGCTACTCGCCTTTGACGACCGTTAGCGCTTCGTGTTGTGAGACGAGTCTAGGCGCCGTATCTCATACCCTTCAAATATGATATTCCTCTACACTCATCGGAAAATCCTATGGATTAGGAGATACGCATGGACCTGCGCCAGTTGCGGTATTTCATCAAGGTGGTCGAGTGCGGGAACATCACCCGCGCCAGTGAAACGCTGCATATCGCGCAGCCAGCCATCAGCCAGCAGATGCGCAACCTGGAACAGGACATGGGCATGCAACTGCTCGAGCGCAGCGTGCATGGCGTTGTTCCCACGGCGGCCGGGCAAACGCTTTATCGGCATGCCATCGAACTGCTGCGCCAGGCCGACGGCACCCACGAACTGCTGCGCCAGGACGCCGAATTCCCGCAAGGCAAAGTCTCGGTCGGCATGCCGTCGAGTACGGCGCGTATGCTGGCAATTCCGCTCGCGCGCACGATTCGCAGCCGTTATCCGGGCATCAAGTTGGAATTGATCGATTCTCCGAGCGCCGAACTCGGACGCATGATCACGGTAGGGCGAGTGGCACTGGCCGTGAATGTCGATGTGGTCGAAACCCGGGGCATGGCTTTCCGGCGGCTGTTAACCGAAACGCTGTACCTGGTGGCGTGGCCGGAATTTTCTTTATCGGATGAACCGGTGTCGATTGAGGCATTGGCGAAGATGCCGCTGGTACTGCCCTGTGCTCCGAACACCATTCGCAGTCGGGTCGAATTTGCACTGCAGGAGGCCGGCCTGAAATGCGAGGTTGAATTCGAAGCCAATTCCACCGACCTGTTGTTCTCAGCCGTCAAGGCGCAGCTCGGTGTCACGATCCTGCCGTGGGCCGCGGCCCATGTTGAGCTTGTGCAACACAGGCTCAAGCTGGCCAGGATCGATCATCGACTGTTCAAGCGGGATCTTTCGCTGTGCTGGCATGACACGGTTGTAGAGAGCAATGCCGTGCAGAAGGTCAAGTCGACCATTTTCGAGCTGTTCGAGGAGTTCGAGCGGCAGCCGGGTTGGGCAGATGAACAGGTCAAAGGAAAGAACCTCCAAGACTACTGACGGGCTGCCAGGGTCGGTTGAAGCCCTTCGCGACAGGCAGTAATCGGCCAATTCTGTTGAAAAAGTCGGTTCGCCCAAACGGCCTGGTCATTGACTGGTTAAAAGGCCTTTTTTGGACACTGCTACGTGAAATCTGAGTCCGGAAACCTCTGCCGAAAGTAAAGATTTCAATCTCGGAAGCATACTTTTCTGCTGCGCAAACCATGGGCGACTTTTTCAACAGAATCGGCCAAAAGCGGTCGGTGGACAGATGAGTCCAGCTTCCCGACCCTGCGCCACAAAAACGGGAGGGCTCCGGGTATTGTGAACGACTGGGATTAATTGCTTACCCGCCCAGCTCCGCCCCCACTGCCACCATTCTCGTCAGTGTTTCTGACTGTGCGACAGATTTCGAAAGAAAGTTGCAAACCCCGCGACGCTTAAGGGCTTGCGACTCATTGGTGATACGCCCCTCAAGCTTGCGAGACGTTTTTTACCGGTAGGCCTGCAGTGTTCATTACGGAACGTGCAAGCCTATTTGTGTACCTCAGGCGCGTCGATATCCGGGGCGTCTCGGGCGTCTGCCACATCCTCTCGGGCATCTTTCGCCTCAACTTTGCCAGCCTCTCTGGCATCTTTCGCCTGGACTTTGCCAGACTCTCTGGCATATTTCGTAAACTTTGGCGTCCCGGGCTGCATCTGCAGCAGCTTTGGCAGCAACTCTGGCTGCATCTGCGTCTGCCTTGCCGGCGTCCCTGGCTGCATCCGCAGCGGCCCTGGCAGCATCTCTGGTTGCATCCGCGCCCGCTACGCCAGCAGCTTTTGCAGCGTCCCGGGCTGTATCCGCCTGAGCTCTGGCGGCCTCCCTGGTTGCATTTGCAGTAGCTATTGCCGCATCCCGGACTGCATCCGCATCAGCTTTGGCAGCGTCCCGGGCTGCATCTGCGTCGTTCATGGCCGCATCTGCGCCATTGTTGTCTGCGTCGTTGTCATGCGCATTGCCATGGCCTGCTGCACCATGATCGCCCGCTGCACCATGATCGCCTGCTGCACCATGATCGCCTGCCGCACCATGATCGCCTGCTGCACCATGATCGCCCGCTGCATCATGATCGCCCGCTACACCATGATCGCCACCCTCTCCATGGCCGCCGCCACCATGATCGCCACCCTCTCCATGGCCGCCGCCATCATGATCGCCACCCTCTCCATGGCCGCCGTCACCATGATCGCCACCCTCTCCATGGCCGCCGCCACCATGATCGCCACCCTCTCCATGGCCGCTGCCACCATGATCGCCACCCTCTCCATGGCCGCTGCCACCATGATCGCCACCCTCTCCATGGCCGCTGCCACCATGACCACCGCCGCTGCCGCCATCTTTGGCATACACGCTGGAGAAACCACCGATGTAATCGGGCACCAGGACAGTCGATGCCGACAGGACCCCGCCAATTGCCAGAGCCAATAAACATTTTTTGAGCTGCATGTTCCAACCTCCGATTGGAGTTGCGTCGTCATCTCCGTATCGAACGCAATGTCCAGTGAGTTCCCGGCCGCCCATTGGAGCGGCCAGCCAACCGGCACGGTCATCAATCTGCAGCTTTAACGAGCAACTGCGGGTTCCGCACGATCCTTCAAAGCCAGTCAGTATCGATGCGCGGGAAATATTCCCACGTTTATGTTAGAGGAGTGCTTTCAGCACGAGTTCAACAAATCAATATCAGGACCAAGGCATGCGTTGAGCAGACACTTCAACCTGACCCATTGGAGCATCGCCCCTCAGCCGATCGGCTGGTTTAACGAGATGAGTTTTTTCAATGGGATAGACCAGGAGTCTGGCATTCGGATTGACCTGGGGAACCAGGGTCGAATCAAAGAGCCAGTCATGGCACTGGCTCGCCTGCCCGTGCTGGCATGGAGCGACTGATCGTGGCCGTTTTCTGCCCGTGGTGAGAGGCAGAAACCCAAAGCAATGGGATGGACTCCTCCTCACTTCGGCATCTTGAGTGCCAGACTGAAAGTGCGAACCACAGTCAACGGTGAGAAGGAGTCCACACATGAAGCTTATGCGCATTGGGGTCGACCTGGCCAAGAACGTGTTTCAGATCCACGGCGTGGATTGTCATGAGCTACCCGTCTGGCGGCAGCGGTTATCGCGCGATCGCTGGCTGCAAACGGTGCTGGAAAAGATCGAACCCGGCTGTGAGATCGGCATGGAAAGTTGTGGCGGTGCACACCATTGGGCGCGGCAACTACAAGCACGCGGATTTCGGGTGAAGCTGATCGCGCCGCAGTTCGTCAAACCTTACGTCAAGAGCAACAAGAACGACGCCAACGATGCCGAAGCAATCTGTGAAGCGATGAGCCGCCCCAGCATGCGCTTCGTCGCCATCAAGACCATCGAGCAACAGGATATCCAGGCGACGCATCGCATCCGGGCCGGCCTAATCGAACAGCGGACGGCCAAAGCCAATCAGATTCGTGGGCTGATCGCCGAGTACGGCCTCGTTGCACCGAAGGAATTACTGATGCTGCGTCGCGCAATACCTTGCTGGCTAGAAGATGCGGATAACGGTTTGACAGTACGCTTGCGTCGTTTACTGGATGGCCTGTGGGGCGACCTTCGCGCATTGGATGAACGTGTTGGCCAACTCGACAGCGAAATATCTGCTATCGCGGCAAGCGAGCCGACTGCCATCCGTTTACAGCAACTGCGCGGCGTCGGCCCGATGATAGCCACCGCACTCATTGCTGCCATCGGTGATGCCCGACAGTTTGCCAATGGCCGACAGTTGGCCGCCTCGCTAGGACTGACGCCAAAGCAACACAGTTCTGGCGGCAAGGATCGACTGCTTGGCATCAGCAAACGTGGGGATGCTTATCTGCGAACGTTGATGGTCCACGGTGCGCGGTCGGCACTACGCACAGCCAAGTCCAAAGACGATCGACTTAGCCAGTGGGTCGTCCGCTTAGCCGAGCGCTCACATCCCAATGTGGCCGCTATCGCACTGGCCAACAAAACCGCACGCATGGCTTGGGCGATGTTGCGCAACGACACTGATTACCAACCGGATCGGGCTGCGGCCTGATCTACCAAACCGACAAGTCCCACGAGTAAACAAACCGTCTACCCACATTGCGAAGCAACCCGAACGATGGCAAACCGGTCGAACCGGCGTTGGCAAAACCCTCAAGTGTCTAGGTGCGTAAAGCACGTAGAAGCGATTGGGAGTCGACGCGCGAATAGCCCATCATGGCCCTGCATCGAGTCGATGCCGAAGTCAGAGGCCGAATATACGTGCGCAGTCGGCACGGGCGCCAAAGCGAAGGAAGCTTGCAACGAGGAGGAGTCCATATACGGACGCTTGAGATCCGAAAATGCTCGACCAGAAGCGAATAATCACTCGCGGTGTCCCTTAGAAGCCCGCCCATCGTTTGTGCGACGGCCCGGCAAGGCTTTTCAACGACTCGCAACTGGAGGTGATGTCGATGTTCGTGGCCTACGCGCCCACTCGTCACATCTCTTTCAAGATACGGGTGTTCATCGACTGGATCGTCTAGTTGATGGCAGAGAGGGCATCGGCGATGCCCCCCGATCCGCGCTACGCTTTCGGCTGGCAGATGTAGTTGCCGCTTCGCAGGAAGGTTTCATGCTTGTTCGGCGAGTAGACACTCAACGTGCCCTGCTCGTTGGCCGCTAAGTGCTTCCAATCGCCTTCTTCGAGTACCAGTTCCGCAAACGTTTCTCCTGTCTGGCTCACGTAGAGCGCCTCTCGCCCCCAGCGTGTCGTAAACAGGCTGACATCTCGCAGATGGGCACTGGCATTGATGCGGATGTCTTTGGATTGAAGCTTCCACTCATACCCTTTGTCGGACGTCATGACACGATCCGAGTAAAAACACATCACAGTCTGTCCCATACGCGTGATGAGCGGTACATCGTAGCTGTCGTCTTCGCTCGCCCAGGTGCAGGGTCGCCAGCCTTTTCCGGCAATGTAATAGCTGACGAACGAGGCCGCGTTATTCTTTTTCTTCAGTGACTTGAATACCCAGTTGTACTTACAGAATGCAAGTAAGCTGCTTCCATCGGGCAGCGGCTGAATGCTTTCAACTTCGATTCCCTCCGAGAAGTTGTGTTTTTCTTCCCAGCGCTGCCATGGGCCGTCGAGGTCGGCGGTGCAGAAGATGGCGAGCTTGTCGTAGCTGGCAGTCTTCGTCGAGTCGAAAATCAGCCCTTTTTCGACGTAGGAGTACTCCTGGCGCTCCTTGAATCGCCATAACCACAAGCCGTTGAAACGGATGACCTCTTCAGTTCGTGTGAACTCCCAGCCCTGTGCATCCGGGAAGCGGGTCTGTTTCCAGTTCTGCGCATCGCGCGAGTAATAGAACCCTTCGTTGTAGCCCACTATGGCAATCCACAGTCCACCCACGAAATACAACCGGGAGATGCTGGGCCTGTCATCGGTGGCACTGAGACGCACGTTGTGCCAGTGCTCTCGATCCAGACTGCGATACACCCGGTTGTCGTGGTCGACGATCAACCACGTGGTGCCATCGGTCTTGATGTCCTGGATTTTCTCGGGGTCGCAGGGAGGGTGCTGTACCTGACCCCACTCGATGCTGAACAAATGATCCCGGTCATCTTTTTCGATGACGACCGACTGTTTGGCCAGCTTTTCCTGCTGTTCCTGATGAAGTCGCTCGGCACGCTGCTTTGCTTTGCGCTCAACCACGGACTCGTCGAATCGACCTTCCATGAATTGCGCGAGCTGTTCGGCCACGTCCGCACAGGCATTTGAAAAGGCACTGAGTGTGTCGTCGAGCTGGCGTTCGAAGTGATTGAACTGGTCGTACCAGTCTCCGTTAGCTGCGGAGTTGTCCAGCTCGAAATCGGCATAGCCGGATTCGTCCTTGAAGGAGATCGTGGGCAGGCCCCAGCGCGCCAGCATGCGATTACCCTGGTTCAGCGTGCTGGAATGTCCGGAGATGAACTCGCTGATTTTCTTGCGCATCTCGTTCAGCGAGGACAGGCAGGAACCACGGCCAAGAGTGTAAGCCGTTCCCTCCACTTTGCTGCTGACTTTGCTCAGGAACGAGTCGTCCCATGCTTCCATGAAGAACGAATAATCAGAGGCTTTCAGGGTCGCTTTCGTCAGATCGAACGAAAGACTGCTGGCCTCATGACCGACCGTGCGCAGTCTGGCGCGAGCCTCGGTGAAGGTCTGCTCAAAACGCAGCTCGCGGTAGCGAACGATGTTTTTCCAGCCGTTGGTCTGCTGCTGCAACTTCTCGGCAGCCGCAAGCACGTGCTCTTCATCCTGTTCGGTACTGATCACCAGCCCACGGGCGAAGTTTTCTTTGAACTGTGCGGGCTTGAGCGCGTTCAGGATACGCAGCACATGAGGACCTTCGATCTGTTTCTGGCACAGCGTCAGCAGGTAGAACGCATCGAGCAGCCAGGTGTAGGTCTTGTCGTCGCCTTTGAGCAGATCCTGCAGGATCGGCAAGTAGTCCTGAACCTTGCGGGGGTTGTCCGCCAGTACTGCGATTTCAATTGGCGCCTGCGGGCACCCGGCCTTGTGCGCCAGCAACTCGAGAAACTCCCGGCCCTGTCTGTTCAATGACGCCGAGTTCTCGATGCACAGAGCGAACAGCAACAGGTAGTTGTGTCGGGCGTCAAGATCGTCAGTGGTGTCGAAGAAGGTGTGGGAGTGGATGTCCGGCAACGACGACACCAGTGCAACCGGCTCGGCTTGGGCATCTTCGGCGGGTTCGTCGGGCAAGGCGTTAAGACCGTGCTGATCCTTGTAAATCTCCAGAGTCAGCAGGCTGCCGCCGATGATTTCCTCTATCAGGTCGCGCATCCGGTACTGGGTATAAAGGCCGGAAAACGCCTTGCCAAAGAATCTGGAAATGATTCGCTCGCGCTTCTCGTCGCTGTCACAGACCTCGCCGTCCGAGATCATGTCGATGATGCGGTCGTACTCGTCGGAGAGGTAATACAGCGAGTTGAACGCCAAACCCGAGATGTTTTTCTGGACGAAGTACGAATCGGCGACGTGCTCTTCGAACGATAGCTCGATGACCGAGCGGTAGCGTTCGATGCTGGTGGTTTCGATCTGATCGATCAGGTCGATGATGAAACTCAACAGCTGGACTTCTTCGTCACAGTCCACGTCCAGCTTTTCCAGCGTGACGATCAGGTGGTTGATGTCTTGCGTGGTCAGCATGACGCCGGGGTGGCTGCGCATGAAGTCATACGCCAGGTTGAGCACCAGCAGCCCCTTGGGCATCGATTTGTAGCGACGTTTGTTCGCTTCGATGTTCAGCGACCATTGGTGAAAATTGGTGTTGTTCTCAACCCGGATCAGGCGGCGATTGATCTTGTCGACCGCCACCAAGACGAAATTACGGGTTTCGATGATGTATTCGTTCATCGTGCCCAGGTTGTTGCGTATCACCGCAATACTCTGGGCGTTGATCAGGTTCTGCTGCTGCAGTTGCTTGAGGTAGTGCCATGCGAATTTCTGCATGTGCAGCGCGTCAACCTGGTTCTGCAACTGGTTCTGGCGATTCTTGCCGCTGAATGCACCGGCAAACCGCTTGAAGAATCCGCTCTCGGCTTGTTGTTTCAGGCGTTCCTCGCTGCACGTGACCAGCCGTGAAGCATCCACTGCCAGTTGCTGGGTCAGCGCTGCGTTGTTCTGGTGCTGGGCAACGAGTGCCTCAACCGCTTCCTGCTCCGAGGCGTTCAGCGGTTGATTGAAGATTTCCTGGGGTGCTGCTTCGACCGTTTCGCTCATTGAAAATATGCCTTAAAGATTATCGATCAGGTTCTTCAACTGTGTGCTTTGGGCTGCCATGGTCTTGACCTGGCCAGCAAAGTGGCGCTCGGACAAGTACAGGCCCTTGTGAAATTCGGCATAGAACGACTGCGACATCTGCAGGTATTCCAGCGAGTCATGCATGATCATTGCGTTACCCACCACGTGTTCGGTGGCGGTCAGCGTCAACCGGAAACTTTTCTCGATGTGGTTGTCGATAGCGATGCTCATGGCCATCGTGGTGATCAGGCCGCCGATAATGCCGCCCACCAGCGCACCGATCGGTCCACCGAGAGCGCCCACTGCAGCGCCCACCGAGCTGCCGACGACAGCTGCACCAGTCTGCAGTAAATTGTGGCCCGTTCGGGTTTCCAGCTCTTCGCTTGTGATCTTGCCCGCGGCAAACAGCACCACGTTCTGCACCACGTCCACGGCACATACCGCAGCAGCAGCCACACCATTGTTGGCGAAGGTGCACTTGAACGCCGAGCCCGCGAACAGGGCAGGCAAGTTGCGTGCTGTGATGCTGACCGTCGCAGTCGCGATGCCTGCCTTCAGCGCGCTGTCACCGGCGGCGATTGCGGTGTTTTGGAGAATCTGGAAAGTCGCTTGCTCCACCGTGATTTCGCCGTCGCGGACTTGTTTGATCGACTGGAAAGTATTGATACTGCCCGCGATCACCGTAGTGATGACAGCTGCCGAACCTGCCGCGTGAAGGCTTTGTTGAACGGTGGCCTTGTTCAGGTAACCGTTCTGCATCTTTTCATGCAATTGCTTGCCTGCCTCGGTGCCGCTGCCCAGATGCTCGGCGTCCCGTTTGCCCAGAGGCGTTGACTGAACGCCCTCGACATCGAGGTTGCCCGTCGTCTTCTCGCGAACCTTTTCGGCGGCATTGGCCACTTCCGGCCGCGTTTGCTGGTTTCTCTGCATGTCTCGTTTGGCCGCTTCCTTGATCTGTTCGATCTGATCTGCAGGCCCGATGAATGCATCACTGTCCTGATACTGATGAATGCCGTCTTTCGTGGATCTGAATGCCTTCTGCGTGGCATCGCCATTCTTGAAATATTTCAATTGCGCTCCGAGCAGTTGCTCGTCGCCCTTCATGACCACGATATCGTGGGTGGTGTGATTCTTCGCCAACGGGGTGTTGGTGAAGTTGTCAGTGAAGGCGCGGACTTCCTTGTCCTTGAGGATCGCGTCCAGGTTGAATGATTCGGCGTGCCATGTCTCTGCGGCGAACCCACCTTTGATCGCGCTGTTTTGCGCGGTTCCGGCAATCTTGTCGATGATGGCGTTCGCGTGATTGATTTCGCCCAGCATGTGGCCAATCTTTTCCGACGCCTGGGTGGGCCAGATCGGGCAGAGGCTGACTGAGCTGTTCAATGCCTTTTTACGTTGGTTGTCCATGGAGCTTCCTTGGCATCATCTAGATACAGAGGGTTGATCGGCGCGCTGTCGGGCATCAGGTGCTTGTTGAGACGGCGTCGCAATAGAGGGTTCGCAAGTTGTTCAGCTTCTGGCTGATCTCATCGACCCAGACCTGTGGCGCATGGACCCGAATGTTGTCGTTGAGCCCAAAAATCCACCAAAGCGTGTCCCGGTCTAGCGACACTTGAGCGTGCAAGCGTTTCCAGCTGTGGTCAGGGAGGTCGCTGAGGCTCTGCACGCTGCTCAGCGGTGTCTCACTGAGCAGGGCGGCGATCTGCGGGTGAACGTCGGCGACCAGTTCGACCTGCGCATCGGCTTGTCGATGGTTGAAAATCCCTGTGTCGATGTAGTCGTCGACGTCGAACGTGGCGTGCAGCTCCGCCACTTCATCCAGCACCCTGACCTCGCGAATGCGATGCAGGGCGAACTGGCGAAGATCGTCATAGCCGTCCACCGACGCCACGAGGTAGCTGATGGCGTGTCGCGACACCAGCCCGGCGGGGTGTAGACGGAACTGCTTGAGTTCGCTTTTGCTGCGGCTCTGGTACGCCACTTCCAGTTTTCGGCGTTCCAGCAAGCCGGTTGAAACCTTACTCCAGACCTGCGGTGCAATGCTGGCAGGTATCAAGGTTTTGCCATTGGGAACCGTTCGGACCCGCTTTGCCCAATCCGCCAGGCCGTTGTTACCCAGATCGCCCAGAAAGTTTCGAGCGCGCCTGAATTGGGGGCCGAGTTGGTCCAGCACAGCTTGCGGGAGCAGTGTGGTCAGATGTCGTTCGGAGAGGTAGAGCGCTAGCGCTGTAGGGGTGTCCATGTCTTCCAGCTTCAGCGGCGCGTCGCGGGTGAAACTCCAGCGAAAGGGAATTTCACTGTCGTCGCACTGCAGCGAGAAGGGAATGGACAACCGGTTCAGATCGCGCTGAACGGAGCGCAGCGTCACGGAAAAACCCTTGTCCCGGAGCTTCTCCAGCAACGTCGATGTAGCAATGCGCTGCGGTTGGGTGGGCATCAGGCGCAGCAACGCGAACAGCCGCAGCAGCGTATCCTTCGCTTCAGACATGGCAACTACCTTAAAAGCCTATTCAACGGATGGTCACCATTCTGGTGCCAACTTAGCATCGATGCTACGGGTTTTGATGGCTCAGTGCCATCTTCCGTGTGTGCCATAAAACTAAAGTCTCAACATGTGGGGCGTGGATTTTCAAAAGGACGCAATTGTCTGCGCCTTTCAACCGGGGGCACGGCGGCTCTGGGCATCGCGTTTGAGATCGCTGTATTCGCGATAGAACGCATAGCCTTTCTGCAGAACGACAAATAATCCGATCACTGCAAGCAGGTTTTTCATAATAGGCTCCTTGATTTGCAGTCATTGTCTTCAGTGGGGCGACAAGGTGTGTCGCGCCCTATCTCGCTGTTCAGAGCCAGAAATTCTTCCAGACGCGCCTTGAGCACCTCTTTGTTTGTCGCCTCCCGGTATCCGAGCGACAGGTCGTGGCAAGCCGGGCAGCACGTGGGAGGCGGCAAAACGGTCGGTCGTGAATCACAACAAGGCAAGACGGTCGTTTTCCAGGAGCATTCGGAACAGACAAGGGTGAGAGGGAGTGACATGAGCATGGCGACCTTCTGCAATCTTCTGTGTTGCAAGATTGCTTTGCGGGGGCGACAGCACATGTCGCTCATCCGCAGGCGCTGAGCAGGAATGGAGACGGAACGGACTATCTATATTGGGTCGACTTCTGCCCTTCCCAACAGGCAGAAAACGGCCAGAAGCAGCCCCTCAATTAGGACTAAGGTATCTAGGCCAGTTATAGCGAAGGAAAAGGAAACATGCCCATCAATCCAGCGCTGAGGAACGAATGGATCGCAGCAGGCTACAAATCAGATATGGGCAGCGCGATAGCCTGCTCTCCGCCAGCTCATCCTTCGGCGATTCGCCTGTATAACCTCACCTGCGCCCAGCACGCTCTCAGCAACATAGAGAATGGGCGCATCAAGGTATCTCGCTTTGCTGACTTGAACGATCCCTTCGAGCTGCTCGCCGCTAATTTCAAAGAACACAAAACGCGCCAAGTTGTTAGGAGCTGGAAGGATAAAACACACTCCCTGACGGGTTTGCTGTGCTTCGCCGGAGACTGGTCAGAGCCGGTGATGTGGAGTCACTACGCTCAAAAGCACACAGGGATCTGTTTGGGTTATGACGTTAACCGTAGTACGGTTCAGCAGGTCAGCTATCAAGATGATCGGATCCTCCCCGCGCTTAACCCAACGCGAAAGCTTGATAACCTAAATGAGGAACTGCAACAACGGTTACTGTGCACCAAATCCAAAGGATGGAGATATGAGGAGGAATACCGCCGCTTCGTGTGCCTGAATGACGCCTACGCAGAAGGTTCGCTTCACTTCTGGCCGATCAAAGGTGACATCCAACTGGTGGAGGTGATACTCGGGTCACTATGCGAACTGCCTCTGGGGCCGATGAGACAAAGAGTAAAACAGCACTTCCCCAACGCCACTGTTTTTAAGTCCAGACTGGCATTCCAATCCTTCAAAATCGTCCCTGACGCTCGTACGGTCCTTTGATACCCATTGCACATCGCAGGGGCGACACCTTGAACAGGGATAGTTGCTGCCCTCGACGAAGAGCAGCAAAGGATCCATAGCATTGTCTGAACGCTGAATTGCCTAACCTTCGGCACCAACATCAAAAAGGGGTACAAAGGCTCTTCCGTAAATCTGAACCTCCTGGATCGCACCGAACATACCCTTTTCGCTCATACCAGCTAATCAGGGTTTCGTCGGTATACTGGTCTCGATCCAAGGACCTGGCCGTCAGTTTGATGCTTGTGCAGCCAAGGTCAATTGCAAGACGCTCAGCCTCCCCAAGCACCCAAGCTCCGACCCCGCCTCTCCTGTCTTCGCTAAGCACGAAAATCTCGTAAATGAAGCCCGCTGGCGGTCCCCAATTTTCATAGATGAGCAACCCTATCTCCACACAGTCTCGCAGAACCACGAAGGTCTGCGTCCTAGGGTTCCTTCCCTGATCAAAACGCTCACGCAGGCAGGGGTTCAGCAGATCCTCAGAGGCCGATATCTCGGATGTAGTGATCAATTTCCTTCCCGTCCAAGCTTCCTAATCGATCCCAAAGAATAGTTTGGGTGCTTGGCAGTAGCCACTGCCCCCCCCCGAAACAGGTAGTTTCAGCGGTCCTGCCCGCCGCGAATACGAGGACTTCAACGACCTCATCCAGCGAAAACGGAACTGCTCGGAGAGGGCCGAGGTATACCCAGCGGCATTGGCGGTAATGCCATTGTACTTTTATATGGCACCCAACTTTATCAGCGCGTATTCTGGCATCTTATAGGGCGGCAGCCTGATTTTGATCAGCGAGTCTAGGGCAAGGGAATATACGCCAAGCAAGCAGAGGAGCGCTTACAAATTGAAATTCGGAAATGAAATCGATGCCGTCATAAAAGATGTGTTTGGGATCGATCAGAGCGTAGATTTTATTCACTTCGAAGTAATATACAAAGATGATGATTCGGAAAAATATTCCTCAATAAAAGACGGCTATGAAGCCCGCCTTCACAATCATGATGAGCGAGAACGACTAGCAAAGCAGCTTTATATTGGGGAAGATTTTATTCTACACACAACAGCAGTCTTTCCAGTATCAGAAATTGAGGGATTAGAGAGAAGTAGTTTATTTTACTATCCTATTTGTACGCGTGAAGAGATACAGAGAATAGAATGCGTCGCGAACGCTGAGGATTATCTTCTGGCCTTGCGAGCCAAAAGCGTCGCCGATTGCCCCAGGCTCACCAGAGTATTTTTGCGCAGGAGAGAGGAAAATGTTCAGAATTGGTCGCTCTCTTCGTATTACGAATCATACGACTTTGATCATTATATCAGCAGACTACCTGATGATATGGCGGAGATCTGTCAAGGCATAGCGGCTGGGTACGCTTTGTCCAGAGAGCCTCATGGTGTATGCATTAGTAACGAGCATGGCAAGATCGTTGTTGTTTCTGAGGCGCTAAAGCATTTTCTGTTTTACATGAATGCTTATTTCAAGGGTGTAATGGAACACCTGGCTCCCGAGGATACAAGCGCGTGTCTCTTTATCGCTTGTCGAACAATGCTGCTCACCGAAACCCAAGATTTTGACCTCGACCCCAGGGGGGATCTGCCAGATAGCGTAAAGCGGTACTGCACCAAAATTGTGAGCGACCAGCTAGATTTTGTTATCGGCCATGAGTATGCGCACGCATTACTTGGTCACTTTGGTAAGGACGCAAACCTTACCTCACATTCCGAGTTGCTGATGATTAGTGATGGCCTTGGTCGTGCAGAAAAATATTTTACACCAAGACAGCATCAGGAATTTGAAGCCGACGCAGGTTCAATTCTGCATGCGGATTATGATGACGAAGAGTGTGCTGACGTACTGAATGGTGCGGTGCTTTTCTTTCTGTACATTGATATATTTTATGCAATTTCAAATTATATCAACCCGCCATTTAACGCCTCTAGAACGCATCCTGACCCTATAGAGAGGCTTTGGGCTTTGAGGGAGGCCGTTTTGAAGGCTAGGACTGTCGACGTGGAAAGTCTCTACACGGACCAACAGGTCGAGGATTGGATTGAGAGCATTAAGGGGATCAAAGACCATTTTGTAAATGAGTTACTTCCGTTTGGCATTGAGCATTTTGAGTTCTATGGATCGGTGTATCTACCTTCCTACCGACAATCCGCGATGGTGGATAGACTAGACTTTTGATTGCCTTGCTTCTGCTTTTTCGGCTAGGACGCGCTCTTGGGGCAGCATGCATCCCACTGTCTGGCCAAGCACATGGCTGACTGTCCCGAGACCTGTCTTGCCATCCTAAGAGCTTAGCTCTTGGGTCATTTTGGCGTAGCGGGCTCGCAGAAGTAGGCAGTGGGATAGTCCTATCTGGCCCTTCAACTGACCCGCGACGGTGCATCACAATTCAGGCAGAGAGGTCGTTCGCCTTTAGCCCATAACGATGACTAACCAGCTCAGCCTCGGGGTCATGAGCGTGAACGCAAGGACGGCAGCCTCGCAGCTAAGAGCCGCCAGTCGCGACTGTCCGCTTTGGGTCGACTAGCGTCCATGGTGAGCGACGACAGTCGACCAAGCGCCCGGTCGCTTCGGCTGCTTTTGCTCTGTAGCGTGTGCGGTGATCCCGCTCAGCCCAGCGATGCTGCATGGTGGCGCCACCGGGCTAAAAGGGTTCGCCACCCCCGGCTAGGAGCTACGCCAGTGTTCTTGCCAGCGCGTCGATTTCACTCATCATCAGCTTGAACCTTAGAGGTAGCACGGTGCTGGGTATCAGAGTGCCTGGGTCTCGCACGAAATGTGGGGTGTAGCCCATCAGCCCGGCATATTGGGCGGCATCGCTGCCCAACTGTTCGTAGAACCGCTCGAACAGTTCCTCCTCGTTTCTTTCTGACAGCCGACGATACTGCGATTTGCAGAACGCGCACGCCTGGATATAAAACGGGATGAATAACGACCCCGCCACGTATTTTGACTGTTCGAGTGCCGTTTTGAAGTGCGTGAGCGCTAGCAGGCCGTCACCGGCAAACATGGCCTCCCGGGCCTGTCCCCATTCATTCAGCCAGTTGGGGCCGTGTATCAGTGCTGCGTGCCAGTTCCCTTCGATGAACCGCCTGTGTTCACCTTTATAAGCTAGTTCTAGGCTGTCCGGAATGTCGGAAACGCCGTTGAGTGAGCCGGGTAAGGCGCGAATTTGGTCGAGTAGGGTTTGAAAGCGGCTGGGCGCCTGTTGCGCAAAGGCTTCATGGCCGATGGGGTAGTCGTTGAATAACAGATCAAGCAGGTCGCTGCTAGGTATTGAATGGCTGTGCTCACCCGGGCCGGGCGGTAGGCCGCCCTTCGCCGGAGGCGCGAACGGCCCGCAGTCAGCCACATGAACATTGAGGTTGTGAGCGATCAGGGCCGCAAATGCATTGATCGCGAATGCCTTTTCACCGATGGCCTCCGGGAGGTGGTAGGTCAGTGGCTGGAGGGTAGGATAAAAGGTTTCCCACTTCATCCGGCTGTGCTTGCGCAGTCGGTCGATCACCTGTTTGGACTGGGTATTAACCAGCTGGGAGGTGAAGTCTCGGTTCCATGCCTGCTCTTCAAGCGGTTTTTCTTGTTGAAACGCGTGGTACTGGTGAAGTTTGTGCAACGAAATGCCGGTGATCCGACAAGCGTCGTCAGCGAACCCTCTCAAAGGCCACTGCTCATTCCGCTCGGTATCTGGCCATGCATTGCCTGGTGACAGCGCGTCGGCCAGCGCCGCCGCCAGTACGCGAAGGTTTTGGCTGAGAAAGAACTGAAAGCTATACACCTGACTCTGCGCGCTGCAGGCATGCTCTCTTACAAACTCCCTGTAGTGCGCAAGTGCCGATCCGTAAAAACCTACAGCCAGTTCGGACACGCCCCATTGGACGTAACGCTCACTGATCAACGTCTTGATGTATTGGCTCAGCTCCAGGTACTCATCGAAGGATTCAAAGTCGTTTTTGGATAGATGATTGACATAGGCGTGGATTGTTCTGCTTTTTTTTACTTTCTGTGCGTCCTTCGGGGCGAACTGGGCAGTCGCTGCGACCAGGTCGTTGAGCGAGCCATAAGCGCCGTCGTCTTTTTTGATTGCCTCGAAAGCCTGCCGAAGTGCGATGCGCCGATCTTTCTCCGTGGCGGATACGTGGAAGGTGACGTCCTGACTCTCGCTGTTCCAAAGCCCAAGGCAATCGCACACGACCTTGTGCAGGTAGCCGAAAGTCGGCAGTTGATGAGTAGTTGGCAGCATTGTTATTTCCTCGAAGATGAAGTGATCGCCATCCTAGGGAATTGAAAACCTCTCACTAAGTATCAAAATCGATATAGATCGCGATCAGACTCAGAGCCAATGGCCCAGCCGATGTACCTGTGCCAATGACCGCTTCGGGTCCAGGCTGTGTGAAAACGCATTCACTGTTTTGAAGTCTGCGTTGCTACGTAAAATCTGCCGATTGTTGGTTGGTCAGCAGTCCGAAATTTACATAGGGGCGCGATTCTTGCTCCGACTCTGACTGTCAAACTTGCTCTAAAACGATTTCACACAGCTAGGGTCGATTGCAGCCCGTCGCGACAGGCAACAATCGGCCAGAAGCAGCCCTTGGGCGAACGATAAGTCCATCATTTTCTGCATTAACTAAAGTTCGGTTCGGTCAACACATTGCGCCCTGACTGGCGCAATCGCATGCGAAAAAGATAATCACGAAGATTTGATGTTTTTTTCAGCCACTGCGCACTTTCGGGCACGCGTTCCAAATAATCGAGCATAGGCGTCAGGATGGCGTCCGCCATGCTGTAGTCCGCCCCGCAGAAAAATGGCTGCCCGTCCAAATGCTTCGCCAGCAGCCCAAGTGTCTGGATCGCCATTGGCTCGGCGGTAGCCACAGCTTCTCTATCGATAGGGCGTGACGGCTGCGCAGGTGAAACCAGCAATAAAAGATAACGACGTATCAGTCGATCATCGGCATACATCGCCAGGGCAGCGGACCACTGATCGACCTTTACCTTCTGGGCCAAGTCTGCGGGTCTTAGAGAAGTATGCGCAAAGGCTTCATCCAGGTAGCGGCAAATGGTGGTTGTTTCGATTACGTTCCGCTCACCATGCAGCAATACCGGGACCTTGCCAAAAGGATGCAGTGCTTTGTGTTCAGGGCTGTGGAGCGTGATCGTTTTACCATCCACGTGCATCCCGTGTRTGTAATCCAGAGCTTTCTCTTCGCAGTAAAGTCTGACACTACGTACGAAGGTGCTAAATCCAGGTCCCAGTATGTGCAATCTCATGAGTAGCTCCTTGAGGGAAGAGTCGGCAATTCTGGTCGGTATGACTTTATGTTCAAGAACATAAAGTMCCGTTTTGTCATACTCCATCTCACGTTTTACTGAGGAGAAGATGTATGCCCTGGCCTGCTACACAGCGCGCAACCACTCGACAGATGATTCTGGATAGCGCAGCGCGACTCTTCGCACTGGAAGGTTTCGAAAAAGTCAGTATCGACTCAATTATGGAGAGTGCCGGATTGACCCGGGGGGCCTTCTATAGTCACTTCGCATCCAAAACGGAGCTTTACACCGAAGCTATTAGAAATGCCGCGAACGCGGGGGGCGCGATACTGGAAGAGGCTGGTAAAGACGGTTTACAACAGGTAGTGAAAGACTATCTGCGCATGGACCATCGGGATGCAAGCCGTATGCACTGTCCGTTAGCTTTCATGGTCAATGATGCTGCTCAGCAGGACGGAGCCATCCAGGAGAGCTACACCCAAGTGCTCGCAGCTTTCATTACACGCCTGGAATCCGGACTGAAGTCGACGACAGAGACGGATACACGCCAGCATGCTGTGCAAATTGCCGTAGGGATGATTGGTGGCTTGGCACTAGCTCGAGCTGTGGCCGATGACCAGTTGGCGCAAGAGATTCTCACAGCCTGTCAACAGGGATGTTTGCAGCTCGTTGAGCTATGACATGACTTAGCAAGCAACGAAACGACCGTATTGGGTCGCACGCGGCCCCACGTCAGAGGCAGAAATCGGCCACTAGCTGACAATCGCATTCACTTTTGTATCACCGCATGAACTGGCTGGGTGCTATCAGTGCAGTTACGGGTTGCGATATTTTCTCAGGCAGTCGCCGCAGCCTGGTTTGGTCGCCGGCCCCCCCGGGCTTGCCGAGCCAGCCCGCCGGCCATACGATTCGACTATTCCTCAGGCGGATGAGTCATTGTGAAGCCGGTGATGCTCCTGACGCGCATCCTGGCGCCTGCCATCGCTCTGGCGCTGGCATCCGCCGGCCTGCATGCCGACGACCCGTTCGCGCCGTTGCGCGACGCCATGGTGCGGGAGATCGCCAACATGTCGTCCGACACCCGCGACGAAACCGGCAGGGTCGCGTTTGCCGCGCCGGTGATGGCCGCGATGGCCAAGGTGCCACGCCATAAGTTCGTCCCGCCCGACGAGGTGCCCTACGCCTACGAGAATCGCCCGCTGCCGATCGGCTACGGCCAGACCATCTCCCAGCCCTACATCGTCGCCCTGATGACCGACTTGACACAGGTCGGGCCCGGCGACGTGGTACTCGAGATCGGCACTGGCTCGGGCTACCAGGCGGCGATCCTCGCCGAGCTGGCGCAGGCGGTCTACACGATGGAGATCATCGAGCCGCTGGCGGTGCAGGCCGGGGAGCGCCTGGGCCAGCTGGGATATGCGAAGGTGCAGGCCCGGCTGGGCGATGGCTACCACGGCTGGCCCGAGCACGGGCCTTACGACGCCATCCTCGTCACCGCCGCCGCCAGCCATGTGCCGCCGCCACTGATCGCCCAGCTCAAGGCCGGCGGACGGATGGTAATCCCGGTCGGCGCGCCGTTCATGATCCAGTACCTGCTGCTGATCGAGAAGGCCGGCGATGGCAGTGTGTCCACCCGGCAGGTGCTGCCTGTGCGCTTCGTGCCGCTGGTCGGAGGCGGTTGAGTATGCATTCGCCGCCATTGCTCGCCCTGGCGCTGCTGTCTGCCTCCGCGCTCRGCTATGAGGTGCTGCTGCTGCGACTGCTTTCGATCATCCAGTGGCACCATTTCGCCTACATGATGATCAGCGTCGCGCTGCTCGGCTACGGCGCTGCCGGCACCGCCGTGGCGCTGGCGCGGCCTGTGCTGGCGCCGCGCTTCCACGGCGTGTTCATCGGCGGCGCGGTGCTGTTCGGACTGAGCGCCATCGCCTGCTTCAGCCTGGCCCAGCAGGTTCCGTTCAATCCCCTCGAGATCCTCTGGGACGCACGGCAGTCGGCGCGCCTGCTGATGATCTACCTGCTGCTGTTCGTGCCGTTCTTCTGCGCGGCGGTGTGCATCTGCCTGACCTTCACCTGCTTTCAGGAACAGATTCATCGGATCTACGCCTTCGACATTCTCGGCGCTGGCGTGGGCAGCCTGGCGATCGTCGCCGCGCTGTTCGCCCTGACGCCCGTCGATGCGCTGCGGCTGCTGGGCGGCACCGGCATCGCCGCCGGGGCGCTGGCCGGCATGGCTTGCACGGGGCATAGGCACTGGCTCGCGCCGTTGCTGCTGGCAGCGGCAATCGCGGTCCCGGCCGGCGTGCCCGAGCGTTGGATCGCCCTGTCGCCCTCCGAGTACAAGGAGCTGAGCCAGACGCTGCGTATAAAGGATGCGCGCGCAATCGCCCAGACCTGGAGTCCGCTGGGCCTGCTCACGGTCGTCGACAGCCCGACCATTCCCCTGCGCCACGCACCGGGCCTGAGCCTCAACGCGACGCAGGAACCGCCCGCACAACTGGCCATCTTCACCGACGGCGACGGCCTTTCCGTGCTGAACCGCTATGACGGGCGCCGCGAGCCGCTCGCCTACCTGGACTACCTGACTTCGGCTCTGCCCTATCACCTGCTGCGGCAACCCCGCGTGCTGGTGCTGGGCAGCGGCGCCGGCGCCGATGTGCTGCAGGCGATCTACCACGGCGCCAGCGCGGTGGATGCCATCGAACTGAACCCGCAGGTGATCGATCTGGTCCAGCGCCGCTTCGCCGACTTCTCCGGCAAGCCGTACAGCGCGCCCAACGTCCGTGTGCTGGTCGGCGAGGCGCGCGGCCTGGTGGCTTCGCGCGGCGAGCCTTACGACCTGATCCAGATCGCCCTGCTAGACTCCTTCGGCACCGCCTCGGGCGGCCTGCATGCGCTGTCCGAGAACTACCTGTATACGGTGGATGCCTTCGCCGAATACCTGCACCATCTCGCGCCCGGCGGCCTGTTGGCCATCACCCGCTGGGTCACCCTGCCGCCCCGCGATGTTCCCAGGCTACTGGCCACCGCGGCCGCGGCCATCGAGCGCGACGGACAGGCCAGCGCGGCGCGCCGCATCGTCATGATCCGCGGCTGGAAGACCGTGACGCTGCTGGTCAGCAACAGGGATTTCGACGACGCCGGCATTGCCGCGTTGCGGGAGTTCTGCCGGGCGCGCTCCTTCGACCTGGCCTACTACCCCGGGATGACCGTGGCCGAGGCGAACCGCTACAACCTGCTCGACCGACCCTGGTTCTTCGAAGCGGCGCAGGCCCTGCTGTCCGGCGAGCGCGCGGAGTTCCTGGCACGCTACAAGTTCGACGTGCGTCCGACCACGGATGACCGGCCGTATTTCTTCCACTTCTTCAAATGGAGCTCGCTGCCGGAACTGCTGGCGCTGAAGGAGCAGGGCGGCCTGTCAATGCTGGAGTGGGGCTATCCGGTGCTGATCGCCACACTGCTGCAGTCCAGCGTGGCCGCCGCGCTGCTGATCATGGCACCGCTATGGGTGGCGCGGCGGCGCCAGCGGCGCTCTCGGAGTGCGGCTTTGGTCAGGTTCGAACTTCGGGTCGTGTCCTACTTCGCCGCCATCGGCTTCGCCTTCATGTTCGTGGAAATCGCCTTCATCCAGAAGTTCACCCTTTTCCTCAGCCACCCGTTGTATTCGGTGGCGGTAACGCTCAGCGCGTTCCTGATCTTCGCTGGCCTCGGCAGCCGTTACTCCGGCCGGCGGCGGGGGGACATTGGAACGGGTGTGGGGCCCCGTCATCCGCTCGCGCGGCCAGTCCTGGCGATCTGCGCGATCGCCCTGCTCTACCTGATCGCCCTGCCCCCGTTGTTCCAGCTGCTGGCGCCGGTGCGGACCCTCGCCAGATTCGGCATCTGCGCCGCGCTGGTAGCGCCGCTGGCGTTCGCCATGGGCATGCCGTTTCCACTCGGACTCGGGCGCGTCTCCGCGCGCGCCGAAGCACTGGTGCCGATCGCCTGGGGCATCAACGCCAGCGTATCGGTGGTAGCGGCCGTGCTGGCGACCCTGCTGGCGATCCACCTGGGCTTCACCGTGGTGTTGCTGCTGGCGTTGCTGCTGTATCTCGCGGCGGCGGTCGCATTTCCCTGATCGCGGCGGTTCGGAGCGAAACGTCAACAGACCCAGGTGAGACGAATGGCCTGTTGGAACGCCGCTTGCCGCAGTTCACACGTCTCGCCGTGTCGAGACGCGAGGGTGACGCCTTTCCTGCTTCGAAGCTAAACATTTGAAAATGTGGACGTGTGCGTCATGCCAAAGATGAGAGGTTCCGTGCCGCAAGCAATTGGTTTTGGCCGACGCAGTCGAGTCGTCAGAGGTGGTTTTCATCCCATAGCTGACGGTGGTGACAGGCAGTAACCGGCCAAAAGCTGCCTCTCACCAAGGGCAGCCATCAGCCATTTGCGGACATGTCATTGCTTTCCATCACCCTGAGCTAGCCGATTTCTGCCTGTCATCCAAAGTAGCAATCGACGGTGTATTCAACCGGTCGAGCTTCTGCTGCGCGTCATGTGTATGAGGGCCGAACGGCCGTTCCCCAAAGAAGGTCGTTCCTCAATGGCATAGGGCACAAACCCAAGTTTGGGGTAAAGCAGCAGCCCTGCCGTGTTTTCGTTGAAACAGGAAATCTGCACCTCGTTGGCTCCGTAACGCTCGAATGCCAAGCCGGTCATCGTCTCCACGATAAACGTGGCCACTCCTTCACCCCGAGCGCTCGGCGAGACGATGACATTGCCGATACAGCAAACGCCATTGCGTTCAGCTTGATAGAAATTGGCAAACCCAACGACAGCCCCATTGATCTCCACGACGGTAGAGTCGGAGCGTTGGGCGATCGCGGTCATCAACTGCGTTTCCGTTAGCGGGAAGTGCGCCTTCGGAAACATGAAAAACAACTCTTGAGCGTTCTGAGGAAAGCCGCAGATCATTTTTACGTCGCTAGCCTTCACTGGCCTGTGGTTCAGTTTCATTGCTCGTCTCTAAGCTCCATGAGTCAGTACTTTAACGGCTAAAAGTGGTCATTCCATCTGTCTACGAAACCAGGGGGGATTCTCTCGCAATCTGCGGAGGTTAGCTGGTTAATTGCACTGACTTGACACCCATTTGCATTCGACCTGACCAGCCATGTGCATCGGACTTGACCAGCACATTTCGTAACCATGACCGGCAGAGAGCGACCCAGGCTGTGTGAAAACACCTGCAATTTACGCGAGGGTATGGCGCTACTAGCTATGAGGCGTTCGCAGCTGGGCCGAAAAGCTATCGATGCCTATCTGATAATCACGAAAATAAATCAGGAGGCGGTCGTGAAGCTGGAAAAGCGTAGTATCGAGTTTGTCCCTCACAGTGAACGTTACGGAACGCCACGGCGGTTGTTCACCATCTGGTTCAGTTCCAATTTCCAAGTGACCGCTTTGATGGTCGGTACGCTGGGTATCGCCTCGGGGTTGAGCTTCGGCTGGACATTGCTGGGCCTGCTGATTGGCAATCTGGTCGGCACCGTGTTCATGGCCGCGCACTCCGCCCAAGGCCCTCACTTGGGGATTCCACAAATGATCCAGAGCCGGGCACAGTTCGGTGTTTACGGAGCTGCGATCCCCCTGCTGGTAATGGTCACGGCGGCGGTGCTATTTCTTGCCGCCAGCGGCGTCTTGATGCGCGATGCCTTAAAGGCGCTGGTGCCAATGAGCGACGACCAGGCCATTGTGGTGGTCGGCATTCTGACTTTCATCATTGGTTTTATAGGCTACGAGCTGATCCACCGTATGGGGGCGTGGATGAGCCTGTTATCTACCTTGGTGTTTGCAAGCGCCTTGGCCTTAATCCTGCTGCACCCCAGCGACGCGGCATCAACAACCGTCTCAGGTACGGGCTTTACGTTGGCGGCCTTTAACCTGGTCATAGCGCAGGCTGCCTCCTGGACTTTAGGTTACGGCCCCTACGTGGCAGACTACTCGCGTTACCTCCCCGCGAACGTGAGCACCCGTGCCACGTTCTGGACAACCTATTGTGGTTGTGCACTGGGCTCTTTTGCCATGATGGCATTAGGCGCTTTACTGGCAGTAGCGATACCTGCAGCGCTTGAGCGCGACCCTGCAACCGCCATTGCCACGTTGTTTGGCCCGTGGGCACCTTTGGTACTGGGCGTGATCGCGCTTGGCGTCATCCAGTACAACGTACTCTGCTTGTACAGCGCCTATATGTCTTCGGTCACGATATTCGGAGCCTTTGGAGGGCTCAAATACGTCACGGCTCCAGCAAAAGCGTTGGTGATGGCCATGTTGACCGTTGCTGCGACCCTGATCGCCATAGCCACCCAGTACCGTTTTGACACGTTTTTTGCGGACATTCTGATCGGTCAGTTGTATTTGCTGATTCCCTGGAGTGCGATCAACCTGGTTGATTATTATTGGGTGTGTCGCGGCCACTATGAAGTAGGTGACCTGTACGACCCTAAAGGCCGCTACGCCCGCTTCAACGGGCGAACCCTTATGGTCTATGCCGTTTCGATAATCGGCACGATTCCCTTCATGAAACTCTCGTTCTACACAGGCTTTGTAGCAAACTGGCTAGGCGCCGACATTAGTTGGGCGATGGGGTTGGTGTTGGCCGGGGGGCTGTACTGTACGGTCAACAGCCGACCAGTTGTTAAAAGCTCGCGCATGTTTGGTCAAAGATCTCTCGAATAGGCGAAGCGAGATACGTCGTCGACGCTTCGCCTACCGCCATTCGACGATACAGTGAATTGACCCCGGTTTGATAGATGCTTTGGGGGCCTGCTTTTGGCCGACTTCAGCCCTTCGCGATAGACAGCAATCTGCCAGAAGAGGAGGCACTCAGGAGCCATGGATGACCAGGTTCGCAAACCCTGAGATCATCTGGATGTAGTACTTTCATCAGGTCAACAGAACGGAAGCTGTTATGGAAGGTAACGCAGGCAAACGAGTTGTTGTCATTGGCGCAGGCATTGTGGGCGCGTCCTTGGCGTATCACCTGGCTGGCAAAGGCGCGAATGTCATCTTGGTCGAGGCTGAAGGTATAGCGTCCGGCGTGACCGGAAGCTCATTCGCATGGATCAACACCTCACATAGCGGGCCCGATCCAATCGCGCAATTGCGTAGCGCCGCCACCCAGGAGTACCGCCGCCTCCAAACCGAGCTGCCGGGTCTGAAAGCACGATGGACAGGCTCCCTGTCTTACAGCGCGAGCCTGGATAGAGTGCTGCAAGCCTCAGGCAACCAGTCTTCGGCAACCCTGGTATCTCGCCCCCAGATACTCGGTCTTGAGCCGAACCTCAAGAATCCCCCTCAGCATGCCTTGTATGAAGCCGAAGAAGGCGCGCTGGACGCAGTGCAAGCAACTCACGCTTTGATCGCAGGAGCCCGGAATCATGGCGCGAAAGTTCTTACGCATACTCGGGTGCTTGGCTTTACAACTCAGAACGCAAAGGTGACGGGAGTCGAAACCGTAACGGGCATCATCGATGCCGACATTGTCGTACTGGCAGCGGGGACAGGCATCACGAAGCTGACTGAGATGTTAAAGATGTCCCTGCCAATAGAGGCCTCTGCGGCAATACTCATCCGCTACAAGACACAACCCAATCTCGTGAACACCATCATCTCCAGCCCTCAAATGGAAGTAAGGCAAAGCACCGATGGTACGTTGCTGGCGGCGGAAGATTATTTGGGAGACTCCCTGGAAAACCAGCCAGTAGAAATAGCGCTACGAACTGCCCGGGCCATCCAGAACGAACTCTATGGGATTACTTCCATTGATCCGCAATTGGCTTGTGTCGGACTCAGGCCAATTCCTGTCGATGGCATCCCCATCATCGGCTATCAACCCGACATCGGCGCAGTGTACGTTTGCGCAATGCATCCTGGCGTCACTCTGGCGGCGATTGTGGGCCGTCTTGCCAGCGAGGAAATAGTCGACAACAAGGCATCCCCTGCCCTTGACTCGTGTCGTCCCGACCGATTCTTCCAGACATAAGATCACTTGTCTTTCTCGCAAGCCCACTTCTCGCGATCAACAGCTTGAGTTCGAAGCTGTACTTTTCCAGGCGCGCCCTTCAACGTGCCACCAGCGGAAATGAGTCGATTTCGTTCAGTCGTGACAGGCAGCAATCAGCTGTGGATTCAACCGGGGGCTGGTCTCTCGCCACTTTGGCGTGACTTCCTTCGGCAAAGGCCTGGACGCCGATACAACCGAGTGCCAGGAAAATCGCGTTTTTTGAGATGTTCATAGCGTTCACCGTCTCGTTCAAGTTGGTTGGTTGGTTGGTTGGTTTGTACGTCGTGAGCCCAGGACCCGGGTTCACTCCGTAGAGACGATGCCAGGGGTTTGCCCCGGTGCAAAACAGCGCATCGCGGGACAAACACTGTGAACGAAATGAGCATGGATCGCTGTTTTTATGCGGCAGTCAACGGCGCACTTGACGGCGTTTCGCGGCGCTCGGTCTGATCAAGCGCCTGTCCTGGAACGCGATCCGCCGCTGGCGTCCACGCCGGCACGCTCGGCATCTCCTTGCGCAAGCTGTGAATCAGCGTGTACGACATCACCAGCAGCAACATCGCAATCGGCAAACCGGCGGCAATACTCGCCATCTGAATCGCTTTCAGCCCACCCGCCAGCAGCAGGCCCGCAGCGATTGCTCCTTCCAAAATGCACCAGAGCAACCTGATCCAGTTCGGCGGGTTGGTGCTGCCCAGGGCACACAAGGTGCACAACACCTGGGTTCCGGCATCGGCCGTAGTGACGAAGTGCACACCCAATAACACGCACACCAGTATCGATAGCGCGGCACCAACAGCCGCGCCATCGAGCGACTGCAGCAGCGTGAACATCGCCGCTGTGGTTTCCTTTTTGGTGGCGAGCAACACCGTGCCACCTTCGAACTTCGGCTGGTCCTGAGTTACCACCTGGCTGGCGACGGATACCTGATAAGCTTGGCGATCCTGCTGTTCGTTTTTCAGCGCGGCGCCACCGAACACCGACATCCACAAAATAGTCACCATGGTCGGCACCACCAGTGCGCCGATCACCAGTTCACGAATGGTCCGGCCTTTGGAAATCCGCGCAATGAACAGACCGACAAACGGGCCCCAGGTCATCCACCACGGCCAGTAGAATGCCGTCCACCAGTTTTGCCATTCGCTGTCTTTCTGCGTGTCCATCCAGAAACTCAGGCCAACAATGTTTTGTACATAGTCGCCGGTGGATTCAAACATCAAGTTTAGAATGTAACGGGTCGGACCAATAGCAAGTACCGCCAGCATCAAAATGAATGACAGGTACATATTAAGTGTAGAGATGCGCTTCATGCCTTTGGACAGTCCGGCAAGTAGCGAAATGCACGCAACGATACTGACAAACAGGATAATGGATAACTGCAATCCAACACTCACCGGAATACCGAATACTTGATGTAAACCGGTATTGATCTGTACTACACCTAGGCCGAGTGATTGCGAAACACCAAAAGCGGTAATGACCACACCCATGATATCGACCACATGGCCGATCCAACCGTAGATGCGGTCGCCAATCAGCGGATACAGCAGCGAACGAAGAGCCAGCGGCAAACCTTTACGGTAGGCAAAATACGCCAGGCTCAAGCCGATCATGGAGAAGATCGCCCACGGGTGCAGGCCCCAGTGGAACAGCGTGATGCGCATTGCCAGGCTGGCCGATTCGTCCGTCAAGCCCTTGGAAAACGGGTTGTCGGCGTAATGCAGCATGGGTTCGGCGACGGACCAGAAGATCAAACCGATGCCCATTCCCGCACTGAACAGCATGGCGATCCATGAAGCGAAACTGAACTCGGGCCGGTCGTGTTCGGTGCCCAGTTTGAGATTGCCGAAACGGCTGACGGAGATGTACAGCAGCAAACCCAGTACGCCACTGATCAGGGCGAGATAATACCACTTGAAGTTATGCAGGATAAATATCGAAGCCATTTCGAAGGCCTTGGCCGCCTGCTCATCCTTGAATGCACAAAATAGAACAAACGAGATCACCGCCAATATCGAAGCGACTGTCACATTCGGGTTCAAGCCTTTTAACATGCCTGATTGCGCACGCATTGTTTTCCCCTTTTGTTTTTGTTTAAGGGTTTTAGAGAGTATTCCGCAAGATAGCGATCGCCTGATATCTGACGTCAGGACACTGTTTATCTGCAGATTGATTCCGGTCTAACTCGGTTATGGCAGCATCGCCAAGATGATTGAAACCTGACCATCGTTCAAACCATTTTTAGTCACCGTCTCATGAGAAAAACGCATCAATAAAACCGCTCCTCCCTCCTCCACTCAGCGCCGGTCCATGCACTCGCTTACGGGGTCAGCCAAAGACACCAGGTTAGAGCTGGCAATCCCGTTGGGTGTCGATGGGTGTTGAAGCGGCGCATCCTGTTGCAGGTGCTTGCCCGTGACTTTCGCCTGGCCCACGCACAGCGCGAGCAACACGGCACTGCCCGCATAGAAAAAATAAAAACTCGAAGTGCCGAAGCACTCCATCAACACACCTGCGATCAGCGGTCCGAAACAGGCACCGACACCGAAGGTGATCAACAGCATGCCCGACAGCGAAACGCGCAACTGCGGTTCCATGTTGTCGTTGGCCAATGCGACGCCCAACGGGTACAGGCAGAACTGCAAAAAGCCGATCGCCGAGCCGAACCACAGCAGAGTGGCGAACGAAGGCGCTTGATTGAAGCCCAGCGGCAGGCAGACGAGCACCAACAAAATCGCCACCGCGCGGATCAGATTCGCACGAGGCAATCGATCCGAGAGCCAGCCCAACGGCAACTGTGCCAACAGGCCTGCACCGATGGTCAACGCCATGAACTGGCCGACCTGCGCCGTTTCCAGTCCCTGTTTGCTCGCATAGATCGCGGCCAGCCCGTAGAAGCTGCCGTTGATCATGCCGGATACCAGAATCGTCATCAGAGACTGCGGAATGCGCCGCACGAACACCCGCAGGTCGATCGAGGCGGTGGGCACCGCCGTCGGATGTGCGCTGCGAGTGAGTGCCACCGGCACCGAGCACAGCGCAAACACCATCGCCACACCCAGCAGAGCACGGATGCCCAGTCCTTCATCGAGACTCAAGGCCAGTTGGCCGAGCATCATCCCGACATAGCTGGCGACCATGTACAGCGCCAGGACGCTGCCGCGTTGCTCGGTCCGGGCCTGATCGTTGAGCCAGCTTTCCAGCACCATCAACTGGCACATCATCGCCAATCCGACCAGCCCGCGCAGCACCAGCCAAAACGCCAGGGACGTGCTGAACTCATGGGCCAATACCGCCGCCGCAATCAGCCCGGCGCACGCCGCATAGGTTCGAATATGCCCGACCTGTGCGATCAGGCTGCGCCCGACCCAGCCGCCCAACACCATTCCCAAAGCATTGGCGGCCATCAACGCACCACCTGCCGTTTCGCTCGCACCCAAAGCATTGAGGCGCAGTGCCAGATAGGTCATCAGCAAGGTCGATCCCAACTGCATCAACAAGCTGGCCAGATAGAGCGCACCGAAGGTTTTTGTCAGTTTTATCACCGTGCCGATCCCCGGTTAATGACGGCTCAAGCCAAGCCGTGAAGCTGCTTCCAGTTGCCGGGATGCACCACATACCCGAACAACGCATGCCCGCCGTAAACCAGCTCGGTGCCTTCGGGAATCCACAACAATTGCCCGGGCATCACTTGAAAAAGCTCGTCGCCGACGCGCAATTCGAAGCAACCTTCGATCACGAAAATCACCTCGTCATAGAGCACCGTCCAGGCGACTTGCGCGCCTTCCCAGCGGGCGAAGCCCACGCCGATGTTCGGCGAGACCTCGTTGCTGATGGCTCGTGCTACATAAGCGGCGCCGGGCGGACCACCACGGAAGGTGAAGTCCAAATCGTGATGATCGATGCGCAGCACCGGACTTTTTCCTTTGGCCGGATGGCTCATAGCTCACTCCGGCTGTTCCAGGCCGCCAGATGAATACGCGAGCGAACGCCCAGGCCGAGGAACGGTTCCGGCGGGTTGAGCGACGGCATGCCGGTCACCGCACGAATATCGTTCAGCTGCGCCGAGTCGGCACCAACAGCAAGATCAGCGAGCATCGTTCCAGAAATGGTGCCCCACGCGGCACCGACACCGTTGTCGCACGCTGACGCATGAACGCCCGGCTCCAGCTCGCCGAAGAAATTGGTGAAGTTGCGCGATATCGCATAGACGCCGCCCCACGTATGGCTGAACGGCACGTCGGCCAGTTGCGGAAAGCGCGCCAGGAAAGCCTTGCGGTGCGAATCACGCACTTTCGAACGCATGCCATCGCTGGTGCTGCGACCGTACTTGGGCACGTGCTTGTAGGTGTTGCGGATGATCAACCGACGATCCTGGGTCATGCGCACAGTCGTGCCGGCGTGATCGGCCGGGGTCAGCCCCCAATCCAGTTGTCCGCCATAAGTGGCCAGCTCCGCGTCGGTCAACGGTCGAGTCCAACTGGCGAAGGTCATTACGGGTAACAGACGATTGCGCAGATAACCGAACTCCTGGGTGAAGATGCTGGTGCCCAAGAGCAATTGCGGCGTGCGGATCAGCCCCGCCGTGCCGTGCAGAATCCAACCGCCACGTCCGTCACGTTCCAGACGCTGGATGGGTGATTCTTCGAGCAACTCGACGTTGCCCGGCAACGTGCGGGCCAGACCCGTCACCAGCGCCGCCGGTTGCATCAGGTAGCAGCCGGGCGTGTAGATGGCGCCACTGTAATGCTCAGTGCCCAAGACCTTGGCCAGCTCGGCGGAATCGGCCCTGCGGAACGGCTCGCCGAGGTCACTCATCAGCCGCTCGAAATGATCGAGATAAGCCAGGCCACGTGCGCCCACGGCGCCTTGATACTTGCCGGCGTGGGACCATTGGCAATCGATGCCATGGTTGTGAACCAAACCTTGTAGTTGTGAAATCGCGGCGCGGTTGAGCGACAGCAAACGCTGTTTGTGCGCAGGGTCCGGATGCTCCAGCGCAAACTTGTGCGGCAGGTCGATCACGAAACCGGAGTTGCGCCCCGAGGCACCATGGGCGACCCGTTGCGCATCCACCAGCAGAATACGGGCCTGGGGATGATGCTCGGCCAAACGACGGGCAGCGGCGAGGCCGGCGAAACCCGCGCCAATCACCGCGTAATCCGCACGCTGTTCGCCCGTCAGGCGCTTGCAAGGCGGTTGCTCGGGCAGCGCTGCGTACCAGCCGCAGCTCGTGTCATCGAATGGCAGGTTTATCGTGTTTTTCATGATTCGGGCCTCAGGCTACAGCCTGTTGAGTGAGCTGACAGGACTGCAGCAATGCGCTGCGTTGCGTTTGCGCTTGGCGACCGAGCAGGACAAACCCATTGAGCTTGCCCGCCGCGTCGTAGAATCCGGCACTCAAGCCGTCTTCGGTCGGCGTGCAGCGCCACTCACCTTCGCTGGCGATGGCAGGCGCCAACAGACACAGCGGAACGGCCGGCGTTTTCACCGTCACCGGCATCAACGGGTAGTCGACAGCGGTGGATTGGCCGAGCAATGTTTTGCTCAACGCCTGAATGCCCTGATTGATCGGCGCCAGGTACGGCAGCAGTTGTCCATCGATCTCGATGCAGTCACCCAAGGCGAAGATGCCCGGTGCAGATGTTTGCAACTGAGCATTCACCTGAATGCCTCTTCCAACCGCCAGACCGGCACTCTCTGCCAGACTCAGATCGGGACGCAGACCGACAGCCGACAACACCAGATCCGCCTCGATAGTTTGACCATTGGCAAGTTTCAGGCGATAGCCTTGAGAAGTGGATTCAATGGCTTCCAAGGTGTTTTGCAGATGCCACGTCACACCCAATTCAGTCAAAGCGTTTTGCAGCACCTGCCCGGCCTCGGCCGGCAACAGACGCTCCATCGGCCAGCGCCCCAGACCGATGACATCAACGCTGAAACCGTTGTGAGCCAGGTCATTGGCAAACTCGCAGCCGATCAACCCGTCCCCCAGGATCGCGACACGCCGCACACCGGTCAGGCGCTCACGAAAGCCGTGGTAATCCTGCAAATTATTGACGCTGACCAGCGCAGAGGTATTGCCCTGAATCGGCAAGCGAATCGGCTGTGCACCGCTGGCAAGCACCAACTGGCCATATTCCATTTCACCGAAACTGGTGCGCAAGCGCCGAGCTGAACTGTCGATGCCAAGCACTTTGCAGTGCGGATACACACGGATATTCAGACGCTGCTCGATCGCCAGCGGCGACTCGCCGGACAACGCCTCGGCGCTCTTGCCCTGGGACAGCCCGATCGACAGCGCAGGTTTCGAATACAGATGCCCGGACTCTTGCGTCAGCACGCGAATCTCGACCTTGGGGTCGGCCTTGCGCAACGCCTGGACCAGGCCATAACCGGCATAGCCGCTGCCGATGATGACGATCGGCTGGCTTGGTGCCGTAGCATTCACAGGCGCCGCCACCGCTACCGTCGGAGCACTGACCGGCACGCCGACAGCCGTAACCGCCTGGGTGTATTCACTGATATCGAGCATTTCGAAGTCTGCCTTGCCGACGTGGCATTCGGGGCAGACCCAATCCTCGGGAACATCCTCCCAGCGGGTGCCGGCGAGGATGCCATCCTCCGGCCAGCCCAGCGCCTCGTCGTAGATCAGTCCGCAAACGATGCAAAGCCAAGTCTTGAACATGCTGTTCACTCCCCAGCAATCCGGATCGCTACGTTCTTGGTGCGTACGTAGCTGTACAAGGCTTCCTGGCCTTTCTCGCGACCGAAGCCTGACAAGCCGACGCCGCCAAACGGCGTTTCGATACCGCCGGCATACCATTCGTTGACGAACACCTGGCCGGATTTCAATCGACGCGTGCAGCGCATGGCGCGGCTGATGTCCTGTGTGAACACCCCGGCCACCAGGCCGAACTCAGTGCCGTTGGCAATCGCGATGGCCTCTTCTTCGGTGTCGAATGGCATGATCGCCAGCACTGGCCCGAACACCTCCTCCTGAGCGATGCACATGTCGGCGGTAACGTCGCGGAACACCGTCGGGCGCATGAAGTGCCCGGCTCGGTCGGCAAACGCTTCGCCGCCGGTAACCGCCACGGCGCCGTCTTCTATGGCTCGCCGACACAAAGCCTCGATGCCCGCCAGTTGCCCGGCGCTGACGACCGGCGTGAGGTCGGCATTGTCCTGACCTACGCCAACGCTGAGGCCTTCGGCCATGGCAACGACCGCCTCGATCACCTCTTCATAAATCTCGCGCTGCACCAGCAACCGCGACATCGCCGAACAAACCTGACCGGCATTAAAGAAAATCCCCGACTGAACGCTCGCCAGCAGTTGCTCGCGATCGGCATCAGCGAAGGCAATGGCGGCCGACTTGCCACCCAGTTCCATGACGCTCGGAACTGCATGCTGCGCAGCATCGCGCAAAATCGACTGGCCAGTTGGCACGGAACCGGTGAACACGATCTGGTCGACGCCAGAATGGCTGACCAGATACGAACCGACCTCGCGACCACGCCCACAAATCAGGTTGACCGCCCCATCGGGCAAACCGGCCTTGGCAATGGCGCGGATCAGCACGCACATGCCCAGTGGCGAAAGCTCGGGGGACTTGAGGACTACCGCGTTGCCCGCCGCCAGCGCCGGCGCCAGCGAGCGAGCGCAGATCGATACCGGGAAATTCCACGGTACGATCTGCGCCGAAACGCCCATCGGATCGTACAGGGTGAAGTCCATATAGCCGTTACCCAACGGGATTGAGGTGCCCTCGATCTTGTCCGCCATGCCGGCGTAATACTCGAAGTAGCGCGCGGCTTCGATGAACTCGTCTTTGGCGTCGCTCAGGCGCTTGCCGTTTTCCTGGCACAGCACCCAGGCGCCCTCATCCGCCACGGCGCGAATTTCCTCGGCAATGCGCAGCAACCAGCTAACGCGCTGCGCCGGACGAACGCGAGTCAGCTCGCCGCTGTCGGCGCAGCGACGAGCCGCCAGCAACGCACGCTCGGCATCGGCCACAGTGGCCTGAGCGATGGTCGCGACCGGTTCAGCGGTGCCGGGGTTGTTGACTGTCAGACGCTGGACGCTGTCGCTCCATTGCCCGTCGATGTAGTTGAGCCAGTGAGAGGCGATCGGATACATAGACCTCTCCTCAGGCGGACGGCGTGGTGGCGAGCAACTGACGTGCGGCCCACTGGTGGAAGAAGTGCGTCGGGATGTCCATTTCCGGAGAGAACGCGCCGCCCTTGTATCCAGGGGAATGCCGGCCTTTCTGCATGCCTTCGACCGAGCTGATGTCTTCGGCGAATACCACTTTCCAGGATTCCAGAATCGCATCGCGGCAGGCGCTGAACTCATCGCTGCTGGCGGCTTCGTCGCCGACATAGAACAGGCGCAAGTGCTCAATGGTACGTCCCGGCGCAACCGGCTCCAGCTGCATGGCGAAGGCGTGGTCAGCCTGGATGCCGAGCAACACGTTAGGGAAGAACGCGACGTACTCGGCATTTTTCAGACGGTCCAGCGGCCAGCCCGGGAATGTCGGAAGGTGCGTACCGGCAACGTCCGAGAGGTTGTAGGCGTAGCTGCCCTGGCCGGCGAAGTGCTGGTCAAAAATGATGTTGTAGTGGTCTTCCAGGCGCGAGTAGGAGTTCAGGCTCGGGTGCACCCATGGCAAGTGATAAGCCTCGCAGTAGTTCTCGACCGCCAGTTTCCAGTTGCAATTGATGTCCAGGGTGGTGGCGTCGTGGCCCGGGCGGCGGCGCATCAGGCTCATGCCGTCTTCACCGAGAAACTGGGTCCAGCGTTGGGTCAACGGCGCCAGCATGTCTTCGAGCGACTGCGCATCACCGGACAGGTTGATGAACACCATGTCCATCCAGATCGCGCTGCGGATGGCTTTCAAGCCATGTTTTTCACAGGCGAAGCGTTCGTCTTTGTGCTGGTCGATGCCGCCGACGTGAGGTGTTCCGCGCAGCCCGCCGTTGAGATCGTAAGTCCAGGAGTGGTAAGGGCAGCGAATCACGCCCTGCACTTCACCGGCCTCTTGCACCAGCTTCATGCCGCGGTGACTGCACACGTTGTGGAACACTTGCACCAGGCCTTCGCGGTTGCRCATCAACAGCAACGGCAGGCCCATAAAATCGATTGGCTTGACCGAACCGGCCTTGCTCAGGTCGCTGGCGAAACCGACACAGGCCCAGGTTTTACCCAGGACTTGATCGCGCTCGAGTTCGAAGTAACGTTGCTCGGTATAGAACTCGTTGCTAAGGCCGGTCGCTTCGTGGATCGAATTGAGGACGGTTTCCAGGTGATGCACAGGAATTTGTTGGATGCTGCTCATTATTGTTCTCCCCTGCTGGGCACGGTATTGAATTATCGGCAGGCTCGTTGGCCAGGGTCCGCTGGCAGCAAGTTTGGGAAAACAGGGTGGGTCTCGACAAACGATATTTCCGGCGCGATTCATGACTTATTGTCATAAATATTTGTGTACGCGCCTGTTGGTCGTGAGCATTTGATCGAAGCGAAAAAAATCGCCCGGCATCGAAATGCCGAGCGATTCGGGTTGAAAGACTAGCTGTGGTTACGCCGTTACAGGGTGTCCTCTGCTGGCGGAAGCTGGTTCATCAACCAACTCCGGAAGCGTTTTACGCTTTGGCGCATCCCCCCACGGGACAAGGGTTCCAGCAGACAAAATTGGGCATCGGTTTTCAGCACGGTATCGAGCGGACGGATAAGTGCGCCGCTCTGCAGGTGATCATCGATAAGGTTGGACCAGGCCAGCGCAATGCCCTGTCCGTTGATCGCCGACTGGATCAGCATTGAGTAACTATTGATATTGATCCGGCGTTTCGGCTCGACGTTGTTCAGGCCCTGGCTCTGGAACCATTCCGGCCAGCCGATCCAGTCGCGTTGCGGGTCGTCGAGAAAAAGCCAGGTGCAGACTGCCAGGTCCTCGGGTTTGTTCAAGGCGGGATACTTGGCAAGGTAAGCGGGGCTGCAAACCGGGTAAACCTCTTCGGAAAACAACGGCGTGACCTGCATGTCCCTAGGCGGTGTCTTGCAGTAATAGAGCGCCAGGTCGCAATCGAGCCGGGAGAACTCCTTGACCTGGTCATGGGCGATGATCCGCAGATCGATCTCTTCGTTTTCCCGTTGAAACTCGTTCACTTTAGGCAAGAGCCAAAGCGAGGCCATCGCGGTACTGGTGGCAACCGTCACCTGTTCAGCGCCCTGCCAATGGCGAATCTCACCGGTGGCTTGTGCCACCTGCATCAACGCCGCTCGCACCGTTTCATAATACTGGCTGGCTGCCGGGCTCAGTTGAATGGTGCGGGTGGTACGCTCGAACAGAACCTTGCCCAGATAGTCTTCCAGCAGACGAACCTGTCGACTGATTGCACCTTGCGTCACGTTCAACTCATGCGCAGCCAACGTGAAACTCAAATGACGTGCCGCCGCTTCAAACGCGACCAGACTATTGAGTGGCGGTAATGGGTGGATTTTCATACAAGGCAGGTCACGTCGTTATTTTGGTTTTATCACGGGAGTTTAGCCCCTGGCGCTGGACGTGGACAGCGGGGGCACTGGACCGACACCGAATACCTGCGGCCAAACCCAAAACCTGTAGGAGCGTGGCTGAACTGGTCAAGTAATCCCAGACACCGATTACGGTGTTTATGCCGCTTTTTGCTCCATAGCTATTGGTGCCAGGCAGATCCAGATCAGGTCTTTTCGCACATCAAGACCGGCAAAGAGCCACCATCACGATCTTAGGATTGGCGGTAGACATTTCTGTCGATCAATGCAATTCAGATGACTCCTTTGGGTCGGTAACGACCATTCGTGACAGGCAGAAAATGGCCAAACGCGGTCATAGTGAGCCTTAAAGTGTTGTTCATTTCGAGCCCTTGTTGTGATTGAAGGCGCGAGGCGCGCAGGTCTCATCGTTAGGCAGAATCAAGGCGTATAATATTGAGATAAAGCTCAATATTGATGTTTTTGTCATTAAATTTTTGAGATCATTGAAAAGCCGTGATGTGACCGAACGGACGAGCAGAGATACAGGCGTAACTGGCCGCATTAAGGCGAAGAAGGCTCATGGCGTGAAGTTGTGCGTGTGCCAGTTTCCGACCGACGACGCTTGGCTTCAGAGTTGATCAGCGTTGTCATGGGAGCAATGGCCCAGGACTGAAGTGCGTAACTGCGAGGGGTCCGAGCCCAGGTCGAAGACGACCGAATCCCGTGCGAATCTTCAGCGCACCACCATGTTTTTAGTCTTCAGGAATCAACCGTGGCGCGTCCGCAGCCCCATCCGACCCCCGTACTTCTTGACTTTGGCGAGTTCGAACTCGACGAGGCCAACGCTTGTTTGTTGCGTAATCGGGAAGCGGTGGCGTTGGCGCCGACCCCTTTTCTGTTGTTATGCGTGCTCGCACGCCAGCCGGGGTCGTTGGTATCCAAAGACGCCTTGCTGGACGCCGTGTGGGGGCATCGGTTTGTCAGCGATTCGGTTCTCAAGACGGCCATCAGCGATCTGCGCAAGGTGTTGGGCGATGACCCCAGGCACCCTCGCTTTATCGAGACGGTGTCGCGGCGCGGCTATCGCTTCATCGCCGTGTCCTCCTCTGCTTCTTCGATACCACCTACATCCCCGGCGGTTAAGGCGACCGATACACGTCCGTCGCCTTCATTCATCGGTCGCATCGACGAGGTCACCAGGCTGCAACGGGCATGGGAGCGGGCCAGTGGCGGTCAGCGTGCCGTGGTTTGGCTTGCTGGAGAACCGGGGATCGGCAAGACCATGTTGATCGAACATTTCCTCGCCAGCCTTGGCGGCATTGCTTGCGCACGCGGCCATTGCGTGGAGCACTACGGCACCGGCGAACCGTACCTGCCGGTGTTGGAGGCGTTGGCCGATTTGTGCCGCAGCGACCCGAGCCTGCCGGCATTGTTGCGTGACGTGGCGCCGACCTGGCTGCTGCAACTGCCGTGGCTGAGTACCGCACAAGAGCGAGAAGCGTTGCGCCGCGAGTTGGCGGGCGTCGGTCCGGACCGCATGCTGCGGGAAATGGGTGAATTGCTGGACCGTTACACAGTACAGCGCCCGCTGTTGCTGGTGACCGAAGACTTGCACTGGAGTGATCGGGCGACGGTCCAGCTAATCGACTACATCGCGAGACGACGTGGCCGAGCGCGCCTGATGTGGCTGTCCAGCTTTCGCCTTGCCGAAGTGGTGGCGCTTGACCATCCGCTCAGCTCATTGCGCCACGAACTGCGTCTGCAACGTTTGTGCGAGGAAGTGGTGCTCGACCCGTTTTCGGAAACTGAAGTCGCCGACTATGTGGCGCTGCGTTCAGCCTCACTGGCACTTGATGAAGCCTTCGTGCGCGCCCTGCACGAACGGACCGACGGTGTGCCATTGTTCGTTTCCTCAATCATCAGTGAAGTGATGGATGCAAAAGAAGACGAAACCACCATCGAAGCTCGACTGGCGGATCTGGCGGTTCCCGACAACCTGGCCGCCATCATTGATCACTACATCGCCAAGCTTGGTCCGGAGCAACGTACACTCCTCTGCGCGGCTGCGGTGTGCGGGGCCGACTTCCGGGTTGAGACGGTTTCGCTGGCCCTTGAGCGCAATTTCTCTTCGGTGATCGGCGCCTGTGAGGAGCTGATGCGTGAGCAGGTATGGCTCACACAATCGCGGGCTCTCGATGTTGACGAGGCGGTAGAACCTCCCTATTCGTTCCGACACGCCCTTTTTCGCCAGGTGCTGTATGACCGCACGCCGCGTTCGTTGCGCATCGATCTCCATGGCCGGGTTGGCACTGCCCTCGAACGCGAGCGCTCGGCCGGTGTGCCGGTTGCTGCCTCGGAACTGGCAATGCACTTCGACCGTGCCCGGCTACCGATGATCGCGCTGCGCTACTACGCCGAGGCCGCAGAAGCCGCGCTGCTGCACTTCAGCCCGGACTTGTGCATCAGCCTCACTGAGCGCGCCCTCCTCCTGCTTATGCAGGCACCCGAAGGGACGGAGCGCGATACGCTCGAAATTACCTTGGCCACGTTGCAGGGGGTTTCAGCTTTCCACATGTTCGGTGTCGGCAGCGAAGCCAAGGGCGCTTTCGAACGGGTGTACACGCTGCTCGCGGATGTACCCGAGCACCCCATGCGCGGTCGCCTGCTGCATGGATTCGGCTATCTGCTCGGTCTACGCGGCGACTATTCGCAGGCTTTGGAAGTGGCGGAGCGTGCTGAAGCGCTCTCCCTCAACGCAAACGATGCAGAGCTCATGCTGGCGGCGTGCATCGTTCAAGCCGAGGTGCATCACCTCCAGGGGCGCACGAAAACGACCCGCCGCTGGCTGGAACGAGCCCTCGCGATTGCCGAGCCGCTGGGCATCGGGACAAACGAGATCTTTGCGGCTGATCCCCAGGTCATGCTGCACGGTATGCTGGCCATCGAGCTGGTGCGGTCTGGCCTGGTTGAGCAAGGGCGGACCCATATGCAGCGGGCACGAACCCGCGCACAGGCGCTTCGACAACCTATGACATGGCTGGTCGCTACCTGGCAGGAGGTGTTGATCGAGGTACGACTGGGGAACCCTGTGCGGGTGGCAGCGCTGGCTGACGACATGCAGAACCTCGTCGATGAATATTCGCTCGCGCTTGGGCGCACGGCTTGCCGCTGGTGGCGCGGCTGGGCCGACGCGCGCAACGGTGCCCCCCACGACGGCTACCGGCACATCCGCGAGGCCTACGAGGAACACACCGGACTCGGCATGCGCTCCGGTGCCAGCGAGGTACTCGGCTACGCCGCCGAGGCGCTGCTACTGGCAGGTGATTATGACGCAGCGCACATCCAATTGCAGGAAGCACTCCGGGTGGGAGAGGAACTGGGAGAGCGCGTATACCTGCCGCAGCTGTTGCTGCTGGAGGCCGCGATCGCGCGAACTCAGGGTCGGCCCGACGCTGGCAGCGTTGCGGTGCGCCGCGCAGTTGAAGAGGCTCGCGTCCAGGAAGCACCGTGGCTGGAGCTGCTAGCGCGGGTGGAGTTGTGTGAGCACTACGAGGCTACGGCCGAGGATTATCAGGCATTGTCGACTCTGATTGACCAATTGCCCGAAATTGACGGAACCGAACTGGCGAAACATGCGCATTCACTGCTTCAGTCTGCCAAGTCGACTTGAAGCGACGGCGTACCCTCCATTGCCTGGTGAACTGATATCGCTCCCACTCAGCGTGAGCTAAAACCGCTTGGCCGCAAGCGTTCCGGTGATCACCGTCTCTGTTTTGCGAGCGTTGTCCCGACCAAACCCTGACCTTTCGCTTACGACTCGACTCAAGGGGCAGCCTACGCTGTCGTCGAACTTTTTTGCCCCTTGGTCCGTGATGAGCCTGAACCCTGAATCGAAGTACCCGAGCCGCCGCGCATACGTAGTCAAGTTGCGCAGTGATGCCGCGCCGGGGGCCCTGGTGGGCCGCCTCGAAAACCTGGTCACCGGTCGTCAACGCGAGTTCTCGTCTGCCGAAGAGTTGCTGGAGTCGATTGACTCGGATCTAGCGTCGGCCGTCAGTGAGCAGGCTGTAGACACTGACCGTGAGTGACGCCTTCCAACATAAACATAGATGAGCGCATGGCGACCGAACCGCGACGGTTCGCTGACGACTTCGCACGCACCCGAACCTACGCTGATGCAACCTCGAATTTACACGAGCTCACTCTGATGTCGCGATTTTTCACTTCCCATCCGCTGTCCCATCACACCGGTCGGACAACCTTGCAGCGCTTCGAGCGCACGACTGGCTTCGTTATTGCGGCAGCCCTTGCCACTTCGATCTCCCTCGCCCTCTCCGGTTGCTCCACGCCGGTCGTCAAGCCATCGGTCGACGTACCGAGCCACTTCGCCGCGAGTACGGCCTCCGAGATGGAACCCGAGGCGGCATGGTGGGAGGTTTACCACGACCCGTTGCTGACGGATCTGGTGCACCGAGCCGCGCGTGAGAACCGCGACGTCAAGATTGCCGCCGAGCGCTTGCGTGCCGCGCGTGCCGGAGAAACGGTCAGCCAGTCCTGGCTGCTCCCGAGCGTCGGAGCATCCGTCTCCGGCAGTGACCGCAGCAGCGGCTTCAACTCGGCCACGAAACAGGGTTATCCAGATATCAAAACCACCAGTGTGGGTCTGGAC
>NZ_JBFREX010000037.1:0-44990 GCF_052114525.1 Pseudomonas sp. KB_15
TCACTTTTTTTACAAGCGCCTAAAAAAAGTAAGCAAAAAAACGCTCGCCCCTGACGTACGGCCCCTCGCTTAGGCTCGGGGTTCCTTCGCTCCGGCATTCATCCGGGGGCATCGCCTCCGGTCGGCTTCGCTCGACCTCCTCTCGATGTATTCGGCTGCGCCGAACGGCGCTGCGCGCCTACCCCCCGGATGAACGCCTCCACTCAGCCTGCCGAGGGGGCGGGTGGATCAAGATCAAGAGCTGCAGGCGAGCTAACGCTCGGCCTGATGAGTGGTGAAGAGCGAAGGTGTACGCCGCTCTGCCTTTGCTCTTCTGTGGGAGCGAGCTTGCTCGCGATGGACGTCAACGATAACGCGTGCTGACTGATTGATCGCGTTGTTCAGACGTTTTTCGCGAGCAAGTCGGATCGCCGCACCGTCGCTCCTACAGGGAAACGAGCTCAATTGCGATCAGGCCGGCCGGTAGGCCGCCTCGCTTTGCTTTTGCGGTACACGCCCCCTCGTGAGGCCCACAAAGCAGGACCGGAGCGAGCAACTGTGTTTAGCGTCAAGCCGATTTCGGCTCAAACGGTTTCTGATCTCGGAGCATCGCAAAATAGCCTTACATTGCCTGCAATCGGGCCATCTCCCCGAAATAACGGACAGCGGTGTACAATCGCGTTCTTATATCTCAGTTGATCATGCGAAGGATTTTCCGGATGTTGCCGCGTTTTCCTGCCGTCACCCGCTGCCTGACTCTTGCCGCCCTTTTTGTGGCCGGTCCCGTTGCAGCATTGGAGTTTCCCCTGCCACCGCCCGGTGAGGACATCATCGGCCAGGTGCAGGTGATCAAGGCCAAGTACGAAGACACCTTCGCCGACCTTGGTACCACCTACGATCTGGGCTATACGGAAATGGTCGCGGCCAACCCGGGTGTCGATGCCTGGTTGCCGGGCGTCGGCACGGAAATCATTTTGCCGACCCGCTTCATCCTGCCACCAGGCCCGCGTGAAGGCATCGTGATCAACCTGGCCGAGTACCGCCTCTACTACTACCCGAAAGGCAAGAATGTGGTGTACACGTTCCCGCTGGGTATCGGTCGTGAAGGCTGGGGCTCGCCGATTGCCCACACCAGCATCACCGCCAAGACACCTAACCCGACCTGGACGCCTCCGGCTTCGATCAAGGCCGAACACGCAGCTGACGGTGATCCGCTGCCCAACGTGGTGCCGGCCGGCCCTGACAACCCGCTGGGGCCGTTCAAGTTCACCCTGGGTACACCGGGCTACCTGATCCACGGTTCGAACAAGAAGTTCGGTATCGGCATGCGTACCAGCCACGGCTGCTTCCGCATGTTCAACAACAACGTGCTGGAAATGGCGGGCATGGTGCCGGTCGGGACGTCGGTGCGGATCATCAACGACCCGTACAAGTTCGGCATGAGTGGCGGCAAGGTCTATCTGGAGGCGCATACGCCGCTGGACGACAAGGGCAACCCGTCGGTGGTCGACAAGCACACCGCGGTCATCAACGCGATGCTCAAGCGTGAAGACATCACCAACAACCTGCGCATGAACTGGGATGTGGTGCGTGATGTGGTCGCCGCTGAAGACGGCCTGCCGGTGGAGATCGCTGTGCCGGGCAACGGTGTCGTCCCGATGGTGTCGAGTACTCCGATCGACCTGATGCAGTAACGCTGGCAAAGAGCCCGTCGGCGCGGACTGCGTCGACGGGTTTTTTATTGCCTGGAGAAACGCCGGGCAATAAAAAAGCCGACCCAAAAAATGGGTCGGCTTGATAACAATCCCGAAGGATTATTACTTGCGGCTAGCTTTGTCCAGCATGCGCAGAGCACGCTCGTTAGCTTCGTCAGCAGTCTGTTGTGCTTTTTGAGCAGCAGCCAGAGCTTCATCAGCTTTACGGTAAGCTTCGTCTGCACGAGCCTGGGAGCGAGCAGCTGCGTCTTCAGTAGCGGTCAGACGTGCTTCGGTTTCTTTCGATGCGCTGCTGCAACCGGTAGCCAGAACTGCGGCCAGAGCCAGAGCAGAGAATTTCAGAACGTTGTTCATCGTGTTCCCCTTCAAGGACTTTCTATTAAGTAGCTATCTCCTCCGATTGAGGAAATAGCCGGCGTACATACTACCCATTACTTGTAGTAAGTAAAACTGACGTGACGCAAGAAGCAAAAAAAATTGTAGGCGTTGATTCTTTTTCGAGCAACTTTTAACTGAATTGTTTAAAAAATATCCAGCTGCAAGGCCCGTGGCTGAGCGAGCCAGCGAGAAAAAGTTCCTGTGGCACAGCGCTGTTTTTCAGTCTGGCTAAAGTCCGCCTACATGGATTCGTCTACACTTTTGTTCGGCTTTTGCGTAGCACCTCTCAATATCTTTCTCGATGTTCAGGTGACTTTAACAAAGGGCGCTCGTCTTAAGTCTCAACATCCGGCAATGTACAGGCTATCGACCCGGAGTGATCTTCGGTCGAGCGCAATCCTGCGTGATCCGGAGCAGCACCCGCCAACCCGCACGATGACGAGCGCACCTTGAGCATTTCTGCCAATGGTGCCTACTATTTGTACGTGCTCGGTAGCGCGAGATCGGTGCAGCTCTTCTCGGTGTCCATTCAGGCACGGGGTGGCGTAGATGTTCCTTCGCCGGAAAAACATCGGTAAGGTAGGGGTCGGAATTCCAGACCCGCGAGGAGTAGTGATGAGCGAGGCGTTGTCCATCCACCATGACCAGGCTGGTCATCAGTTCGAGACCAATGTGGACGGTCATCGTGCCTATCTGACCTATATGGATCTGGGGAAGCAGACCCTGGATATCTATCGTACCTTCGTGCCCAACGCACTGCGTGGTCGCGGTATTGCGGCAGCCTTGACCGAGAAGGCGCTGGAGTACGCTGACGAAATGGGCTACACAGTCATTCCATCGTGCTCCTACGTCGAGCGCTACATGGAGCGTCACCAGCGGCATGCTGCCAAGCTGAGTCAGTGACCTTCAATAAAACGAATGCATAAAAAAACGCCGGGTTTAGCCCGGCGTTTTTGTGTGAACTGCAAAAGCGATCAGCTGCGATCGCGTTTAGGCAGTACATCCTTGAGCTTGGCATGCATGCTGCGCAAGGTGTTTTCGGTCGCGGTCCAGTCGATGCAGGCGTCGGTGATCGACACGCCGTATTGCAGGTCGGCGAGGTCTTTCGGGATCGCCTGGCAGCCCCAGTTCAGGTGGCTTTCAACCATCAGGCCAATGATCGACTTGTTGCCTTCGAGGATCTGGTTGGCGACGTTTTCCATCACCAGCGGTTGCAGGGCCGGATCCTTGTTGGAGTTTGCGTGGCTGCAATCGACCATGATGTTGGGCTTGATCTTCGCCTTGTTCAGCGCCTGCTCGCAGAGTGCAACGCTGACCGAATCGTAGTTCGGCTTGCCGTTGCCGCCGCGCAGCACCACGTGACCGTAGGCATTGCCCTTGGTGGTCACGATCGACACGCCACCTTCCTGGTTGATGCCCAGGAAACGGTGCGGGCTGGAAACCGACTGCAGGGCGTTGATTGCCACGGTCAGGCCGCCATCGGTGCCGTTCTTGAAGCCGACGGCCGAGGACAGGCCGGACGCCATTTCACGGTGAGTCTGGGATTCGGTGGTGCGCGCGCCGATGGCCGACCAACTGATCAGGTCCTGCAAGTATTGCGGGGAGATCGGGTCGAGGGCTTCGGTGGCAGTCGGCAGGCCTTTTTCGGCCAGGTCCAGCAGCAACTGGCGACCAATGTGCAAGCCGTCCTGGATCTTGAACGAGTCGTCCAGGTACGGGTCGTTGATCAAGCCTTTCCAGCCCACGGTGGTACGTGGCTTCTCGAAATACACGCGCATGACCAGATATAGGGTATCGGACACTTCGGCAGCGAGAACCTTCAGGCGCTCGGCATATTCGTGGGCAGCCTTGATGTCGTGGATCGAGCAAGGCCCGATGACGACGAACAGGCGGTGGTCGGTGCCATCCAGGATGTTGCGAATGACTTCGCGGCCCTTGGTGACGGTGCGCAGTGCGGCGTCGCTCAGGGGAATATCGCGCTTGAGCTGATCGGGAGTGATCAGAGTCTCGTTGGAGGCGACGTTTAGGTCGTTGATCGGTAAATCAGCCATCGTTTACTCGTCAGGTCACGGGTGCCGGCCGCCAGCGAACCCGCGCGGCGGAGCACAGCAAATTAAGCGCGTCGGGGAGCCGAACCTTAGCGCGTTACACCGTGGCTCGACAATGGGCAGACAGCGGTTTAGGGGCCATTCACAGTGAGTTTCCCCAACGTGACGGGCAAACCCTTCGGCAATGCCCCTAATCCGGCACAGGCTCGGCAAAAGCCTTTTGCACCGAATCGTGAGAGAACTCGTCGGCATGCTCCTGAACCCATTCGAGGGCCAGGGCCTGGATATCCTGCAAATCGTCGTGGGTGTCATGCAGGCGGCAGTAGCGTTCGATCTGGCACACCTGCTCGCCCATCCGGGCGCTGAACAGCATTTGTTCGTCGACGAAGGCGATGCCCACCAGATAACCGCGTTTGCGCCGCAGGCACCACGCGACATAGCCCAGGTAGCGCATGTCCGGGTTCACGGTCGGCATGCGCACTTCCAGCGCCGTGCCGTGGCGCCACGCGCGGTGATAATTGCAAGCCATGCCCCCGAGACTGATAGTGTGCAGCTGTTGTCGCGAAATACACTCAGGATTCAGCAACGTTAATTCGACGGGCACATCGTCAGGGTGAGGAATAAATCGTCCCATGAACACAGACTCCATGTGTCGGCCATCTGACATTGTTCTACCTAGTATAGTGGTCGAATTGGAACTGACCGATTTTGACGCCGACCAACGGCTGCTGGCGATGAGCGGCGTATCGCTGGTTATTTTCACCAGTGTCGGCTGCGCCAGTTGCCGTTTTGCCCGCGAGCAATTGCCGACACTTGACCTGGCAGTCGATCGACTGTGCTGGATCGATGCCGGCAATAACGGAGGGGTGGTCGAGCGTTATCAGGTCTTTCACTTGCCGGCGCTGTTTGTCGTTCGCGACGGCGAATTCTTCGGAGCACTGAAATCCCGCCTGACCGACACCGAGCTCAATCGGGCCGTGCGGCAGGCGCTGAGTCGAACAGCAGAGGAGTTGCCATGATGGGGACAGTTGCCAGGCCGACGATCGGCATTATCGGGACCGGCGCAATCGGCGGTTTCTACGGGGTGATGCTGGCGCGTGCCGGTTTTGATGTGCATTTTTTGCTGCGCAGCGAATTCTCCGCGGTGGCCGAGCATGGATTGCGAGTCGATAGCGCGCCCCACGGTGCCCTGACGTTGAATCCGGTACAGGCCTATTCGAGCGCTGAAGACATGCCGCCCTGCGACTGGCTGCTGGTGGGCGCGAAAACCACCAGCAACGCAGGCCTGGCACCAGCCATCCTGCAGGCAGCGGCACCGAATGCCAAGGTACTGCTGTTGCAAAATGGCCTGGATGTCGAAGACAGCCTGCGCGAGTTGCTCCCCGACTCGCTGCACGTGCTCGGCGGGCTCTGCTATATCTGCGTCCATCGTGAGGCGCCGGGCGTCATCACCCATCAAGCGCTAGGCGCGGTGCACGTTGGCTATCACAGCGGTCCCGCTGTCGATGGGCCGACGCGCGCCGCCATTGTCGAGGAGGGTGTCGGCCTGTTTCGCAGCGCCGGCCTCGATTCCCAGGCCATGGCGAATTTGCACCAGGCACGCTGGCAAAAACTGGTCTGGAATATCCCCTACAACGGTCTCTCGGTTTTGCTGGGAGCGAGCACCACACCATTGATGGCCGATGCCGACAGTCGTGAGCTGATCAAGGCGCTGATGGCAGAAGTGGTGCAAGGCGCAATCGCCTGCGGGCACGACGTACCGGCGGGTTATGCCGAGCACTTGTTCATGGTGACCGAAAAAATGCCCGACTACTGGCCGAGCATGTACCACGATTTCCTGCACAAGCGACCGCTGGAACTGGCCGCGATCTACGCCCGGCCTTTGGCGGCGGCGAAGGCAGCCGGGTGTGAGATGCCGCGCATCGAGGCCTTGTATCGCAGTTTGAGTTTCATTGATCGACGCAACACCTGAGTCGATCGACCTGAGGGGGAAGGGCATGCCAAAGGCAATTGACGACAAGCTGGTGCTGGCGATCTCTTCGCGGGCGCTGTTCGATCTGAGCGAAAGCCACAAGGTCTACCTGTCGAGTGGCGTCGAAGCCTACCGGCAGTATCAGATCGAACACGAAGACGAAATCCTTGAGCCCGGCGATGCCTTTGCGTTGGTGCAGAAACTCCTGAACCTCAACAACAGCCTCGGCCGCGCCCGGGTCGAGGTGATTCTGGTGTCGCGCAACAGCGCCGACACCGGGCTGCGGGTGTTCAACTCGATTGACCACTACGGGCTGGCGATTTCCCGGGCGGCCTTTGTCGGCGGGCGCAGTCCGTATCCCTACCTCAAGGCCTTTGACTGCGACCTGTTTCTCTCCACCCATGCCGAAGACGTACGCAATGCGCTGGACGCCGGGTTCGCGGCAGCGACCATTCTGTCGGGCGGTGCCAGCCGTGCGGCCAGCGATGAATTGCGCATCGCCTTCGACGGAGACGCGGTGCTGTTTTCCGATGAGTCGGAGCGCATTTATCAGGCTGGTGGTCTGGAAGCGTTCCAGGCCAGCGAGCGTGAAGCCGCCCGCGAGCCCATGCGCGGAGGGCCGTTCAAGGGTTTTCTCGCGGCTCTCAATCTGTTGCAGCGTGAGTTCCCGGAGGACGCCTGTCCGATCCGTACCGCGCTGGTCACGGCGCGATCGGCACCGGCCCATGAGCGAGTGATTCGCACGTTGCGCGAATGGGACATCCGTCTCGACGAGTCGTTGTTTCTCGGCGGCCTGACCAAGTCAGCCTTTCTCGAAGCCTTCGCGGCCGACGTGTTTTTCGACGATCAGGCCGGCCACTGCGAGTTGGCCCGTGAAGTCGTCGCCACCGGTCACGTGCCCCATGGCATAAGCAACGAGCAAAAGGTTTAAGCCCGCCGTTCAATGCGTTGCGCCGGACGTCGTAGTCGCCAAGGCACTGCTAAGCTGAATCAAATCTCCGCCATGTTGGCAGTCGAGGAGGTCATATGATTCGTTCGATGCTGTATGCCACCGACCTCGGGCTGTATGCGCCCGTGGTGATGCAGCATGCACTGGAACTGGCCCGGACCTTCAATGCCAATTTGTATGTCGTGCATGCGGTTGAACCCATGGGGTTGTTTGCCGAATCGGTGCTGCAAAGCTATCTCGATGAACAGGCGCTGAACGAGTTTCACAGCCAGGGCCTGAATACAGTAATTGCCAGTATCGAGCAGCGGGTGCTCGACAGTTTTCGTGAAGAGTTGGGGGATGAAGGGGAGCACGATCTGGAGCGGATTCAGGCGGTGCGGGTGCTGCAGGGCGATCCGTCGCAGGTGATTCTGGACCAGGCGCAGAAACTCTCCGTGGATTTATTGATCGTAGGTAGTCACAGCCATGGTGTTGGTGCGGAAACGCCCCTGGGGCGAACCGCCACCCGTGTGTTGCAACTGTCCAAGGTGCCGGTCTATCTGGTGCCGCTGGTGCAACGTCGTCGACAAGGGGATCGCTAGAACACGAATAATGGCAATTTGATAAAAAAGTTCTAGATTTATTCTTCAAGCCATTAATATAGTTATATACCGTCGCTGATGCCCGTGGCGTCTACCTGCTTTGAGGGATTCATATGAAGCTTCAACAATTGCGCTACATCTGGGAAGTGGCGCACCACGACCTCAACGTTTCCGCTACAGCCCAAAGCCTTTACACCTCTCAACCGGGCATCAGCAAACAGATCCGCCTGCTGGAAGACGAACTGGGCGTCGAGGTTTTTGCCCGCAGCGGCAAGCACCTGACCCGCGTTACCCCGGCCGGCGAGCRCATCATCACCACCGCTGGCGAAATTCTCCGTAAGGTTGAAAGCATCAAGCAGATCGCCCAGGAATTCTCCAACGAGAAGAAAGGCACCCTGTCGATTGCCACCACTCACACTCAGGCGCGTTATGCGTTGCCGCCGGTGATCAGCAATTTCATCAAGCAATACCCGGACGTTGCCCTGCACATGCACCAGGGATCGCCGATGCAAATCGCCGAAATGGCCGCTGACGGCACCGTGGATTTCGCCATTGCCACCGAAGCGCTCGAACTGTTCGGTGATCTGGTGATGATGCCGTGCTACCGCTGGAACCGTTGCGTGGTCGTGCCTCAGGGTCACCCGCTGACCAAGCTGTCGAAACTGACCCTCGAAGCGCTGGCCGAATACCCGATCGTGACCTACGTGTTCGGTTTTACCGGCCGTTCGAAACTCGACGAAGCGTTCAGTCATCGCGGCCTGACGCCGAAAGTGGTGTTCACCGCTGCCGACGCCGACGTGATCAAAACCTATGTTCGCCTGGGTCTGGGGGTGGGCATCGTGGCGAAAATGGCTGTCGACAGCAAACTCGACAGCGACCTGGTGGTGCTCGATGCCAGTGAGTTGTTCGAGTCCAGCGTGACCAAGATCGGCTTCCGTCGTGGCACCTTCCTGCGGGGGTTCATGTGCGACTTCATCGAGAAGTTCGCGCCACACCTGACACGCGAAGTCATGGCCAAGGCCATTCAATGCCACAACAAGCAGGAACTGGAAGAGCTGTTCGACGGCGTCGAACTGCCCGTTCACTGATAGCGTTTCCTGCCGGTCAAACCACCTCGGTGACAGCGAACTGTTGCCGAGCGCCCGCCACCATAATCTCCACCTCATCGCCCTCGAACTTGCCCAGCAGGCTTTTGCCCAGCGGTGAGCGCGGGGTGATGACGGTAATCAGTTGCCCCACCAGATCGACTTTCAACCCGGCTGCATCAGGGGCGAGAAACAGCCATTGTTCGCGCCCCTTTTCGTCCTCGATCCCGAGCAACGCGCCCACTTCGATGCCCCGCTGATCGTCATACGGGCGCAGGGCCAGGTTCTGGCAAAGGGTCAGTGACTGGCGAATCTCCTCGACCCTTTTAGCTTGTCCGGCCGCGAGATAGGACGCCTCCAGCCCCAGGGTGTCGTACTTGTTCTCGGCGATGTTTTCTTCGTGGGTCGCCGTTTCATAAGCGGTTTGCGCGGCCCGTTCGGCGATGTCGAGATCGATCCGCAGCTTGTCGAGAATCAGTTGGTGGACGGTATGCTTATTCATGATCAATCGCAGAATTGCAGGACGTTGGCGCGGCTTTTTTCGCTCGGTATCGTCCGGTCCTGTTGCAACCAGAACTGACAGGTCGGATTGGACAGGTTGCGACTGCTGCTGCGAGCCTGATCGAGCCGTTGTGCCTGCTCGTTCTTGCGCAGGGTTTCTTCGTACTGCTCGAACAGTGGATTCTGCGGCGCAATGTCCGGTACCGGTTGCGCTGCCACGGACGGTTTGGCCAGTTGCTCCACGGCGGCTGCAACAGGTGCCAGTTGTTTGCTCAACAAAAAGTGGGAAGCGAGCCAGCAGGTCAGCACAATGGCAATGAATCCCAGCCACATGCCGAGGGCGATGCTGCCAGTCAGTTGCAGGGCATTGAGGCTAATGGGGAAGGATCGGCGCGGAGTGGGACGGTGGGGCATGGTTGCCTCCTGGCGAAAGGTCACTGGCGAGTGGCGATTGTCGCATGAAGAATAATCGCCGTCGGCTCTTCTGCGCGGGGTAATTTATGCGGACAATCGGCGCCTTTGCCAACGGGAACCTGGAATGCCTGAAATGAAAACCCGCTGGGATATTTTTTGCACCGTGGTCGACAACTTCGGCGACATCGGCGTGACCTGGCGACTGGCCCGGCAACTGGTGGCCGAACATGGACTGGCGGTGCGTCTATGGGTCGATGACCTGCGAGCGTTCGAGCGCCTGTGCCCGGAAGTCGACATCCACGCTCCTCAGCAGTGGCAGCAAGACGTCGAAGTGCGCCAATGGCCAGCCGAGTGGCAGCCGACCGAAGCCGCCGATGTGGTGATTGCTGCATTTGCCTGCCAATTGCCGAGCGCTTACATGGACGCCATGGTCGAGCGGGAAAAGACACCGCTGTGGATGAACCTCGACTACCTCAGTGCCGAAGCCTGGGTGATCGGTTGCCACGGCTTGCCCTCGGTGAAGTACAAAAGCGTACAGAAGTTCTTTTTCTTCCCTGGATTCCAGAAGGGCACGGGGGGGTTGTTACGTGAGCGAGGGTTGCTTGAGCGTCGTCGGCAATTTCAGCAAAACCCGGAGGCTCAAGAAGAATTCCTGCAAGGTTTGGGGATTGATCGTGCGCCCGGCGCACAGTTGATCTCATTGTTTGCCTACGAAAACACCGGTTTGGCCAGTTGGCTCGATGCAATGGCTGGCGATTCGACGGCCACTCATCTGCTGGTGCCGGAAGGGCGGATTCTCGGTGATGTTCAACGTTGGCTCGGTGTGGAAGATTTGGCAGCGGGTGCCGTGCATGTGTGTGACGCCTTGACCGTGCAAGTGCTGCCATTCGTCCGCCAGGACCAGTACGACGGCTTGCTGTGGTGCTGCGATTTCAATGCCGTGCGCGGCGAGGATTCCTTCGTGCGCGCTCAATGGGCTGGCCGGCCTTTTCTCTGGCACATCTACCAGCAGGAAGAGGACATCCACCTGGACAAGCTCGAAGCCTTCCTCGAACTCTATGTAAAGGGGCTTTCGGAACCTGCGCGGGAGGCGATCAGCGGTCTCTGGCGGGCGTGGAACGCCGGTGAAAAAATGGCCGACCACTGGCAATTCACCCGTAAACACTGGCCAGAGCTGGAAAAACACGCCGAGGCGTGGTGTCTGGAACAGGCCTTGCAGGCCGATCTTGCCACGGCGCTGGTACAGTTTTATGGAAATTGGATATGATACGCGGCCTAGATTTTTGTAAATCCCATCCAAATTCGGATATTCGCAATGAAAACTGGTAAAGAACTCAAACCCGGTACCGTGATCCGTATCGACAACGATCCTTGGCTGGTTCAGAAAGCTGAATTCACCAAGTCCGGTCGTAACAGCGCGATCATGAAGACCAAGCTGAAAAACCTGCTGACCGGCTACAAGACCGAAACCGTATACGGTGCGGACGACAAGCTGGACGACGTGATCCTCGACCGCAAGGAAGCGACCCTGTCCTTCATCAGCGGCGACTCCTACACGTTCATGGACACCACTGACTACACCATGTACGAGCTGAACGCCGAAGACATCGAAGCCGTTCTGCCGTTCGTTGAAGAAGGCATGACCGACGTTTGCGAAGCCGTGTTCTTCGAAGGCCGTCTGGTTTCCGTAGAACTGCCAACCACCATCGTGCGTCAGGTTGCCTACACCGAAGGTTCCGCTCGCGGCGACACTTCCGGCAAGGTGATGAAGCCTGCCAAACTGAAGAACGGTACCGAGCTGTCGGTTGCTGACTTCATCAATATCGACGATATGATCGAGATTGATACCCGCGAAGGCGGTTCCTACAAAGGCCGTGCCAAATAAGCACTGCTTGAGGAATGAAAAAAGCCCGACCATTGAGTCGGGCTTTTTTGTGCCTGCAATATTCCATCCTCTGTAGGAGCGGTGTTACTTCTTCAGGTGTTCCTTCAGCTCTTCAGACGCCTGCAGCATCGCCGAACGCACCGCTGGCACCTGGCTCACCACGTTGAGCAGACCGTAGTCGTGGATCAGGCCGTTGTAGCGAACCGAGGTCACCGGCACACCGGCTTCATCGAGTTTGCGGGCGTAGGCTTCACCTTCATCGCGCAGCACATCGGCACCGGCGGTCTGCACCAGCGCGGGAGGCAAACCTTTCAACTGGGCGGTGGTCGCACGCAGTGGTGAGGCGTAGATCTCGTTCCGCTGATTGGCGTCGGTGGTGTAGTTGTCCCAGAACCACTTCATCATGTTCCTGGTGAGGAAGTGCCCTTCGGCGAACTGGTTGTAGGATGCCGTCTCGAAGCTTGCATCGGTCACCGGCCACAGCAATACCTGGAACCTGATCGCCGGCGTGCCTTTGTCTTTGGCCATCAGTGCAACCACGGCTGCCATGTTGCCGCCGACACTGTTGCCGGCCACAGCCAGGCGTTTACCGTCGACGTTGATCTCCTTACCGTGTTCCGCCACCCATTGGGTCGCGGCGTACGCCTGGTTGATTGCCACCGGGTAATGCGCTTCCGGCGATGGCGTGTAGTTGACGAACACCGCCGCTGCACCCGAACCCACCACCAGGTCACGGACCAGTCGTTCGTGGGTCGGGAAATCTCCCAGCACCCAACCCCCACCGTGGAAGAACATGAACACGGGCAGCTCACCCTTGACCCCGGCCGGCCGGACGATGGTCAGGTTCAGCGGTTGGCCTTCAACCTGGATGGTCTTCTGGCTGACATCGGCTTTTGGCAGCGTCAGCTTCACCCCGGCCTGTGCACCGACCAGCACGGCGCGGGCATCGGCAGGTGTCATTTGCTCCATCGGTTTGCCRGTGCCGGCATTCAGCACATCGAGGAACGCCTGGGTGTTGTGTTCAACGCCATCACCTGCAAATGCGCCGTTGATCGACAGAGCGAGAAGGGTACCGGTCAAGACTTTGCTGAAAGTGTTCATGTTCGTTTCCTGTTCAGGCCTGGTAGTCAGCGGTTAGACAGTCACGTGCAGGCGCACATCGACGTTGCCACGGGTGGCGTTGGAGTACGGGCAGACCTGGTGGGCTGCGTCGACCAGTGCTTGTGCATCGGCTTGTTCAAGACCCGGCAGGCTGATGTGCAGATCGATGTCCAGACCGAAGCCGCCAGGGATCTGGCCGATGCCGACGTGGGCGGTGATCGAAGCGTCGTTGGGGATGCTGCGCTTGGTCTGGCTGGCCACGAATTTCAGGGCGCCGATGAAGCAGGCGGAATAACCGGCGGCAAACAGTTGCTCAGGGTTGGTGGCTGCGCCGCCAGCACCGCCGAGTTCTTTCGGCGTGGCGAGTTTGACGTCGAGGATGTTGTCGCTGGAAACCGCACGACCGTCACGGCCACCAGTGGAAGTTGCGATTGCGGTGTAGAGAGTTTGCATGGTGAAAGCCTCGTTCAGGGTTTGATTTTTTTGCGCTAAATGTTTGCGCGCTAAGTAAGTGCGAGATGAATGTATCGCGCTAATGTTTAGTGCGCAATATAAATTTTCAAAGAAATTTGAAAAATACCAAAGGGCAGCAGGGCGGTTTTGGTTGGATGCCTTGAGTTAGAGCTATCGATGGGGGATTTTTGCAGAGGGGATTTTTTTCAGGAGGAGGTGGCGCGCCCGGTTTTTTGGTACAGCGCAAAACAAATGTGGGAGCGAGCCTGCTCGCGATTGCGGTGTGTCAGTCAACGTAGAGGCTGAGTGTGACATTGCAATCGCGAGCAGGCTCGCTCCCACAGGGGGGCTGTGCTGGCCTTGAAGTTACAGGCTGTCTTGCAGGTGACGACGCAGTTCTTGCAGTTCCGCTTGCAGCTTTTGCAGGCGCTCAAGCGTCATCCCGCTGGCGCCGAGGATGCACTGGGGGATGTTGCGGGCCTTGTCGCGCAACGCCCGGCCCTGTTCGGTGAGTTCGACGATCACCACCCGCTCATCTTCGCGGCTGCGGGTGCGGCTGAGCACACCTTCGGCCTCCAGGCGCTTGAGCAGCGGGGTGAGCGAGCCAGGATCGGTCAGCAACCGCGTGCTGATTTCGCCTACGGTCAAACCGTCCCGTTCCCATAACACCATCATCGCCAGGTATTGCGGGTAGGTCAGCCCCAGCGCTTGCAGCAAGGGTTTGTAGACCTTGGTCATCATCAGCGAAGTGGAATGCAGGGCGAAGCAGGCCTGATTATCCAGCAGCAGGTTGTCGCAGTTGTCCGGGGTGTTGCGCTCGGTGGTCATGTCGAAGCCTTGATCTGTGATCTTAGGAATCTAGCGGGCGAATCTTTAATGCGCCAGATAATTTTGATCAGTGCCGTTGCAAATGGGTTTGCAGCAGCAGATCCCAGGGTGGAACCGGGCTGAAGCGGGTTTTCAGGTACTCCAGCAACAAGCGACTGCGGGAGTTGGGTTGTTGTTCCAGGCGCAAGGCATAGATACCGGCACTTTCCGGTTTCGGCAGGCCGCTGTCGCAGAACAGCGGCAGCAACTCACCGCGCAACAGGTACTCGCTGGCCAGCCAGGTCGGCAGGTGTGCGATACCCAGTCCGGCCAATGCGCCGCACACCAGTGCCTCGGCATTGTTGGCGCTCATGCGGATCCGTGCCGGCCGGTGCAACTGCATTTGCCCGTCCCGCTCGAAGCGCCAGGCGAAGAGCGGGGCCAGGCCATCCCAGTCGAGTCCATCGTGTTCACTCAGCTGCGACGGATCGGTCGGCACGCCGCGGCGCTGCAAATAATCAGGGCTGGCGCAGGCGATGCGCACCATGCTCGCCAGTGGCGTGGCCACCAGCCGGGTGTCGGCCAATTGTCCGGCACGCAGCACCAGATCGACCTTGCCAAGGTTTTGACCCTGCATGTCGACGAAGCTGTCGATCAAGTGCAGTTGCACGTCGAGTCCGGGGTAGAGCATCAGGAAATCGGCAATCACCGGTGCCAGATGCCGGCGACCAAAGGCTGCCGGCGCATCGATACGAATCAAGCCTTCCGGCGCGCTGCTCAGGGACACTGCCTCGGCCCGGGCCAGGCGCAACTCGGCGACGATCCGCCGTGCGCGCTCGGCGAAGGCCAATCCCGCCGGGGTGGCGCGTACCGCATGGGTGGTGCGGATGAACAGCTGGCTGCCGACCGCGCTTTCCAGGCTGTCGATCCGCCGTGCCACGGCCGAAGGGGTCAGCGGATGACGGCGCGAGGCGGCGGAAAAACTGCCGGTTTCCAGCACATCGAGGAACAAAGCCAGTTGGTCGGTTAGTTGATTAGGGTTCATGGCAGGTTTGTGCTTGTGCGAATTTGGCACAGCCATTGTGCGTCGCTGTGCGTTTCCGCGCCAGAAGCAACTGCGTAGGATCAAAGGCCTGACGGCAACGGGGAAAATGCTGTGATTGAGTTCTTGATGTATCTGGTGTTCGGCGCTGCGTTGGGCACGCTCGGCGGGTTGTTTGGTATCGGCGGCGGCCTGGTTGCCATTCCGCTGCTGGGCGTGCTGTTCGGGCTCGACCAGCAGATTGCCCAAGGCACGGCGCTGGTGATGGTGGTGCCGAACGTGATGCTGGCGCTGTGGCGCTATCATCAGCGCAACCGGATCGAGCTGCACCACGCGCTACCGCTGGCCATCATGGGGTTCTGCTTCGCCTGGCTCGGGTCGATCTGGGCGGTGGGCATTGATGCGCAAAGCATGCGCATAGGTTTTGTCGCGTTTCTAATCGCACTGTCGGCGTACAACTTGCTTCGCATGTTCGCCGCCAGCGCTCCGCCGGCTTCGCAGATGAACTACTCATGGCCCTGGCTGGGCCTGCTTGGCGCTGCATCTGGCACGATGGGCGGGTTGTTCGGCGTGGGTGGCGCGGTGGTGGCGACACCGGTGCTGACCAGTCTGTTCGGCACCAGTCAGGTGGTTGCGCAGGGATTGTCGTTGGCGCTGGCCTTGCCGAGTACGGGGGTGACGCTGGTGACTTACGCCGTGCACCACCAGGTCAGCTGGGTGATCGGCTTACCCTTGGCGGTCGGGGGGCTGATGAGCATCAGTTGGGGCGTGAAGGTTGCACACGCTTTGCCGGAGCGGCTGCTGCGCGGGCTGTTTTGCGGGTTCCTGGTGTTCTGTGCGGTGATGCTCGCCTTCAAAGTTTGAAGCCTTCGATGATGTGCTCGGCCAGGCACTCGGTGATCGGCGACGGATTATGCAGGTTGCGCACGAGCATGATGCTGGCCTCGGGCAGCAGCGGCAGATCCTCGGCTTCACCGAGGATGCGCATGTCCGCGGTGATCAGGCTTTCTAGCTGTGCCGTGACGGCCAGGCCGGCGCTGACCACGGCCATGATCGCCGACAGGCTGTCGCTGTTGTACGCCACCCGGTAATCGCGCCCCTGGGCATCAAGGGCGTTGCAGGCCCACTGGCGGCAGAAGCAGTCGCTGTTGAACATCGCCAGGGGCAGCGGCGTCTGCTCGTGGGCGCTGTAGCATTGCGCCTCGGCCCAGACGAAACGCTCCTTGCGCAACAACTGGCCGATTTCGCTGCCCGGTTCGCGGGTGACAATGGACAGGTCGAGGTCCTGGCGCGTCAGCAGTTGCTTTGATGATTCACAGTGCACTTCGATCTGAATCAGCGGATAGGACTGGGCAAACCGGCGTAAAATCCCCGGGAGAAATCGCATCACATAATCGTCCGGCGTACCGATGCGCACCGTGCCGACCATATCGGGTTCGCGCAAGGTATTGAACACTTCGCTGTGCAGCTTGAGGATCCGCCGCGCATAGCCGAGCAACACCTGGCCTTCGGCCGTCAGCCGCACCTGCCGTCCGTCGCGCTGGAACAACTGGCGCTGCAGCACATCTTCTTCCAGCCGTTTCATCTGCATGCTGACGGCTGACTGGGTGCGATTGACCATTTCACCGGCACGGGTAAAGCCGCCCTGGTCGGCGATGGCGACGAAGGTGCGCAAGACTTCGGTATCGATACTCGGGTAGGCCGACATCCATCAATCTCCGAGATATGTGACATCAGAAACATTCGTTGGATTGATCTTAGACCCGGCGCGAAACTGGAGCCATCCAAACGGAGGGCAACAAGATGAAAGGTCAACATGAGTTCCACGGTGCAGAAAAACACTCGATTCACGTGATATCCGATCTGCTGCACAAGGTCGGCCGCTGGTACGAACTGCATCGCGAGCGCGAATTGCTGGCGAGCTTGAGCGACGAAGCACTCAAGGACATCGGCATGAGCCGTGCGGATGTGGAGAACGAGTCGATCAAACCGTTCTGGAATGACCCGATGCATAAATGATGAATGCCACGCTACACAAACCCCTTACCGGTGAGGTAGGTTGCGAGCAGACAAGGAGGCATTCATGCCCGCAACATTGTCCTTTACCCTCAAACAGGCTCGGCGTCTGGCGCTGGCCGCCCAAGGGTTCAACGGGCGGTCGCCGCCAGCGGCGATCAAGGCTGTTGCGCTCAATCGCCTGATCGAGCGGCTGGGCATTTTGCAGATCGATTCGGTCAATGCATTGGTGCGTTCGCACTACCTTCCGCTGTTTTCCCGCCTCGGCAATTACTCCTCCGATTTGCTCGACCAGGCTGCCTGGAGCCAGGGTCGGCGCCGTACGTTGTTCGAGTATTGGGGCCATGAAGCCTCGTTATTGCCACTTTCCATGTACCCATTGATACGTTGGCGCATGCAGCGAGCGAGCCGTGGCGAAGACATTTATCAGCAATTGGCGCGCTTTGGGCGGGAACAACAGGACACCATTCGCCGGGTGCTGGCTTCGGTTGAGGAGCAGGGCGCGCTGGGCGCCGGGAGCCTGTCGACTCGTCAGGAACGGGCCGGTCCCTGGTGGGACTGGAGCGCGGAAAAGCATGCGCTGGAATGGTTGTTCGCCGCCGGTGAAGTGACAGTGGCCGGCCGGCGGGGATTCGAACGGCTCTATGACCTGCCCGAGCGGGTGATCCCTGCTGCGATTCTGCAACAACCCCTGCTCAGTGAGGCCGAGGCCCAGCGCGGCCTGCTGCTGCATGCCGCGACAGCCTTGGGCGTGGGCACGGAGAAAGACTTGCGGGACTATTTTCGCCTGAACCCGGCGGACAGTCGTTTGCGATTGGCGGAGTTGCTCGAGGCAGGTGAATTGAGTGCCTGTGAAGTACAGGGTTGGCGACAGCCGGCTTACTGCCTGCCAGAGCCCAAGGTGCCGCGCAAAGTTGTATCCAGTGCATTGCTCTCACCGTTCGATTCGCTGATCTGGGAGCGCAGCCGTACCGAGCGCCTGTTCGACTTTCGCTACCGCCTGGAGATCTACACGCCGCAGGACAAGCGGGTCTACGGCTATTACGTCCTGCCGTTTTTGCACAACGAACGGATTGCCGCGCGGGTCGACCTGCGCGCCGAACGGGCGACGGGGCGACTGGCGGTGCATGCAGTGCATGAGGAAGAGCCGGGGCTGGATGACGAGGGAATGCTGGCGTTGGCCGTCAATCTGCGACAGATGGCGGCTTGGCTGGGGTTGGCGCAGGTTCAGTTGAATTGCCCACGGGTGAGTGCGGCGCGGTTGCGGGTGGCATTGGCACAGATTGATGGTGACTGAGCTGGCCTCATCGCGAGCAGGCTCGCTCCCACATTGGTTCTGTGTCGTTCACAAATCAAGTGTGGGAGCGAGCTTGCTCGCGATGGCGGTCTATCAGACAAGCAAAATCTAGCGCCGAACCTGCTTCAGTGTTTCCGCAATCAAGAACGCCAGTTCCAGCGACTGATCGGCATTCATCCGCGGATCGCAATGGGTGTGGTAGCGATCCGACAAGCCGTCCTCGGTAATCGGCCGCGCACCACCAATGCACTCGGTAACGTTCTGCCCGGTCATTTCGATGTGAATGCCACCGGCATAACTGCCTTCGGCCTGGTGCACCTGGAAGAACTGCTTCACCTCGCCAAGGATTTGCGCAAAGTCGCGGGTCTTGTAGCCGCTGCTGGCCTTGATGGTGTTGCCGTGCATCGGGTCGGAACTCCACAGCACTTGCTTGCCTTCACGCTGGACGGCGCGGATCAGCTGCGGCAAGTGATCGCCGACCTTGTTCGCGCCCATCCGCGCGATCAGGTTCAGGCGGCCCGGGTCGTTGTCCGGGTTTAGCACGTCGATCAAGCGAATCAGGTCGTCGGGGTTCATACTCGGGCCGACCTTGACCCCGATCGGGTTGTTCACCCCGCGCAGGAATTCGACGTGGGCGCCGTCAAGTTGGCGGGTGCGGTCGCCGATCCACAGCATGTGCGCCGAGCAATCGTAGTAATCGTTGGTCAGGCTGTCGCGACGCACGAAGGCTTCTTCGTAGTTCAGCAGCAGGGCTTCGTGGGCGGTGAAGAAACTGGTTTCGCGCAGTTGCGGCGAACTGTCCATGCCGCAGGCGCGCATGAACGCCAGGGTTTCATCGATGCGATCGGCCAGGTGGCTGTATTTTTCTGCCAGTGCCGAGTTGGCGATGAAATCCAGGTTCCACTTGTGCACCTGATGCAGATCGGCAAAACCGCCTTGGGCGAACGCGCGCAACAGGTTCAGGGTGGCGGTGGACTGGTGATAGGACTGCAGCAGGCGTTCCGGGTCTGGCACGCGGCTTTTTTCGTCGAAGCCGATGCCGTTGACGATGTCGCCACGGTAGGCGGGCAGGGTCACGCCATCGATGGTTTCGTCGTTGGCCGAGCGGGGCTTGGCGAACTGCCCGGCCATGCGCCCGACCTTGACCACCGGGCAGCCGGCGGCAAAAGTCATCACGATCGCCATCTGCAACAACACTTTGAAGGTGTCGCGGATTTTCGCCGCGGAGAACTCGGCGAAGCTTTCGGCGCAGTCGCCACCCTGCAGCAGAAACGCGCGGCCCTGTGTCACCTCGGCAAACTGACGGCGCAACTCGCGGGCTTCACCGGCAAACACCAGAGGCGGATAGCTGGCCAGGGTCTGCTCGACCTGCTGCAAATGTGCGGCGTCGGGGTATTGGGGTTGTTGCTGGATCGGCAGGGCGCGCCAGCTGTCAGGGCTCCAGGGTTGGCTCATCACGGTCTCTAGTGTTTTCGCTCGGACGTCCATGTTATCAGCAAATTAGTGCGTGACCTGTTCCCGTCGCTTCGCCGACAATCTCGCCTTTGCCGCTCTCTACACGCGGTGTTATTACGTTGCCGGCCCCGGTGACGATCAGGAGATGAAATGACTGAGGAGCGCGTCGAGCATCTGCTCGCCGAGGTACAGGACGAGTTCGGCGTGATTCGTGTGCTGGAAGTGGCCGATTACCGTTTTCTCGAGTTCGGTGATGCCATCGAGCAAAGCTGCGTGTTCACGGCCGATCCGAGCTGGCTCGAGTACGACTACACCCGGGCGATGCTGATCGGTGCGTTGTGCCACGAGCAACCGGAAAGTGCGCTGTTTCTCGGCCTCGGCGCCGGTACGCTGACCCAGGCTTGCCTCAAGTTCCTGCCGCTGGAAGATGTCGAAGCTATCGAACTACGCCCGGATGTACCGCGCCTGGCCATTGAATATCTGGGGCTGGATGACGACCCGCGCCTGTACATCCGCGTTGGCGATGCGCTGGAGTTGCTCGACACCGCTGAATCGGCCGATCTGATTTTCGTCGATCTTTATACCGATGTCGGTCCAGGTGTCGGGCATCTGGCCTGGAGCTTTCTGGAAAACTGCCAGAAGCGATTGAATCCGGGTGGCTGGCTGGTCATCAACCAATGGGCTACCGACGACGGCAAACCCTTGGGCGCCGCCTTGTTGCGCGGTTTGTATCACCGACATTACTGGGAGCTGCCGGTGAAGGAGGGCAACGTGATTCTGATCGTGCCGTCGGAGCTGGATCAGGAACTGGACATGGATGGCTTGATCGCCCGCGCCGAAGCGCTGGCGCCGCGATTGGGGTATTCGTTGCAGTCGTTGATCAAGTGCATTCGTCCGGCCACCTGATTGATTGATTGTCTGGACGGGCCCCTTCGCGGGCAAGTCGGATCGCCGCACCGCCGCTCCCACAGGTTTTGCGCAAATCCCTGTGGGAGCGGGCTTGCCCGCGAAGGGGCCTTCAAAACCACTGCAAAAGCTAAAGCCCTTTGAAGACTCCAGGCCGCCGCTCAACCATCGATCGCACGCCTTCCTTGACGTCCTCGCTAGCCATCAATTTCTTGACCAGCAGCGGCAACGCCTGTGCCGCTGCGGTTTCCCCTTCATACCGGGCCTGTCGCGCAGACATCAGCGTCGCCTGGACCCCGAGCGGAGCCTGGCGGGCGATCCGTTCTGCCAGCTCGATCGCCCGGGGCAGCAAATCCTCGCTGGCCATGACTTCCTGCACCAGTCCCAGGTGCAAGGCGTCATGGGCGTCGAATTCATCACCGGTCAGCAACCAGCGCATGGCGTTACCCCAACCTGAGACTTGATGCAGACGCAGGGTGGCACCGCCGAACGGGAAGAGCCCGCGTTGCACTTCCATCTGCGCGAACCGGGTGTTGCTGGCACACAGGTTGATGTCGGCGGCCAGCATCAGTTCGATGCCGATGGTCAGGCAATAGCCTTKGGCGGCGACGATCACCGGTTTGCTGACCCGGGGACCTGCGAACACTCCCCACGGATCACAGCCGCCGGGCGGAACCTGCCAGCCATCTGCCAGTGCGACGCTGGCATTGACCAGATCGAGCCCGGAGGTAAAGTGCTCGCCATGAGCGAACACTACAGCCACCCGCGCCTCGCTGTCGGCTTCGAATTCGCCATAGGCCAGACTCAACGCGTTGAGCAGGTCGAGATCGAAGGCGTTGCGCTTGGCCACCCGATCCAGACCGATCAGGAACACATGACCATGCCGTTCGCGGCTGACTCGACTGGAGCAGGGCTGATTCATGGAGCGATCCTCGGGGGGTAGGAAAGGCGTGCCAGACAGGCCGTCTGCACGGCAAAGGGTGAACCGTTTTAGCGCCGTCACCCGCAAGGCCGGGCCTTTGAAAAATAGACGGCTGATCGATTATTCGCAAAGCCTGTGACACAACGGCGTATCCAGTGGATTTTCGATAAAAAAAACTCCCTTTTTGGGCGAATTCCGGTATAGTGCGCGCCGGCCTTTAACCGGGCCGCGTTTAGGTAGCGCAATTCCCCGAAGCCAGCTTCGGCTGCACGTCCGCCCAGCGGACTCTTCCTTGACGATTCTTTTCATTCATTCGTTTTCGCAAATCCCCGCCGACAAAGCTGCCAGGGCGACTCTTGAGTCTCAACACGGCATGTGCAGCTTTGGAGCATGGGTCTTTGCGGATGCACTTAGAGGCAGACCCATGACCCAGGAAATCGGCGGCTTCGCCGCTCTTGAACTTCATCCAAATATTGTCGCTGCAGTAGTCGCTACCGGCTATGAAGAGCCTTCGGCCATTCAGCAGCAGTCGATCCCGATCATTCTCGCCGGTCACGATATGATTGGTCAGGCGCAAACCGGTACCGGTAAAACCGCTGCCTTTGCTCTGCCAATTCTGCACCGCATTGATCCGTCCAAGCGCGAGCCGCAAGCTCTGATCCTGGCCCCAACTCGTGAGTTGGCGCTACAAGTTGCAACCGCTTTCGAAACCTACGCCAAGCAAATGCCGGGTGTAACTGTTGTGGCTGTCTACGGCGGCGCGCCGATGGGCCCACAACTGAAAGCAATCCGTAATGGCGCACAAATCGTTGTCGCCACTCCGGGCCGTCTGTGCGACCACCTGCGTCGCGACGAAAAAGTACTGGCGACCGTGAACCACCTGGTTCTCGACGAAGCCGACGAAATGCTCAAGCTGGGCTTCATGGACGACCTGGAAGTCATCTTCAAGGCCATGCCGGAAACCCGTCAGACCGTATTGTTCTCGGCTACTTTGCCTCAATCGATCCGTGCCATCGCCGAACGCCACCTGCGCGATCCGAAGCATGTGAAGATTCAGAGCAAGACCCAGACCGTTACCGCGATCGAGCAGGCTCACCTGCTGGTTCACGCTGACCAGAAGACTTCGGCCGTTCTCAGCTTGCTGGAAGTGGAAGATTTCGACGCCCTGATCATGTTCGTGCGCACCAAGCAAGCGACCCTGGATCTGGCCAGTGCCCTGGAAGCCAAAGGCTACAAAGCCGCTGCGCTGAACGGTGACATCGCCCAGAACCAGCGTGAACGCGTGATCGACTCCCTCAAGGATGGCCGTCTGGACATCGTTGTGGCGACCGACGTTGCTGCTCGTGGCCTGGACGTTCCGCGCATCACTCACGTGTTCAACGTTGACATGCCGTACGATCCAGAGTCCTACGTTCACCGTATCGGCCGTACCGGCCGTGCCGGTCGCGAAGGTCGTGCACTGCTGCTGGTGACTCCGCGCGAGCGCCGCATGCTGCAAGTGATCGAGCGTGTAACCGGTCAAAAGGTTGCTGAAGTTCGCCTGCCAGACGCTCAAGCTGTTCTGGATGCGCGCATCAAGAAACTGACCAACAGCCTGTCGCCACTGGTGGCCGATGCTGAATCGACCCACGGTGATCTGCTGGATCGACTGACTGCCGACATCGGTTGCAGCCCGCGTGCCCTGGCCGCAGCCCTGCTGCGCAAGGCAACCAACGGTCAAGCACTGAACCTGGCCGCTATCGAGAAAGAGCGTCCACTGGTGCCGAACAATGCACCACGTGGCGATCGTCCAGAGCGTTCCGGTGATCGTCCTGAGCGTGGTGACCGTGAGCGTCGTGCTCCGATGCCACTGGCCGAAGGTCGTGCCCGTTGCCGTACCGCGCTGGGCGCGCGTGACGGTATCGCCGCCAAGAACCTGCTGGGCGCCATCCTCAACGAAGGTGGTCTGGCGCGTGAAGCCATCGGTCGCATCCAGGTGCGTGACAGCTTCAGCCTCGTCGAGCTGCCGGAAGATGGTCTTGAGAAGTTGCTGACCAAGCTGAAGGACACTCGCGTTGCCGGTAAGCAGTTGAAGCTGCGTCGCTACCGCGAAGATTGATCCGCTCTCGGGCTGATTGATCGAACATGAAAAATCCCCGACTGGTTCGGGGATTTTTTTTGCCTGCTGTTTTAAGTTCGACGTTTGAGTTGTGTCGCCGACAATCGCGAGCAGGTCGGATCGTCGCACCGTTGCTCCCACATTGGAATGCGTTCTCCTGTGGGAGCGACGGTGCGACGATTCGACCTGCTCGCGATGGGGACGACTCGGTCCATGGGTTACCCGAAGCGATAGATATCCATCCCCAACGCACCCATGGTGAACCCCTGGTGGGCAATGCTGAACTGCCCCCCGGCAGCGCGGGCAAAGTACAACGGCAACAAGTGCTCATCACTCGGATGATTGCGTACAGCGTTTGGTGCCTGTGAGCGATAGTCGTGCAGCGCGGCTTCGTCGTTCGCTGCGAGTTTCCCGATCATCCAGTCGCGAAACGCCAGAGCCCAGGGCTCAACGCTTTCGGGGCCGGCATGCCAGTCCAGTTCCCGCAGGTTGTGAGTGATGCTGCCGGAGCCGATCAGCAGTATGCCTTGCTCACGCAGGCTGGCCAGCGCGCGGCCAACGCGGGTCTGCAGAGCGGGGCCGCCACGGGTGGGCAGCGAAACCTGGACAATCGGGATGTCTGCTTGCGGGTACATCAACGATAAAGGCACCCAGACGCCATGGTCGAAAGGCCGATTGCCGTCGATACGTGCAGGAAAGCCAGCGGTTTTCAGTAACCCGGCAACCTCTGCGGCGAGTCGTGGATTGCCGGGAGCCGGGTACTGCACTTCGAACAGGGCTTTGGGGAAGCCGCCGAAGTCATGCCAGGTTTCCGGTTGTGGACTGCCGCTGACCAGCAGCTCATTGCTTTCCCAGTGCGCAGAAACAATCACGATGGCTTTGGGCCTGGGTATCTCGGCGGCCAGGCGAGCGAGCGCCGGCCCGCTGGCGCCGGGTTCCAGAGCGAGCATCGGGGAGCCGTGGGATATGTACAGGCTGGGGAACATGAATGAGCTCCTGAGAGTTAAGATGCTACATCTTCAGCCAGATCATTGATCTAAATCTAATATAAGTTWTAGGGTGTTTTGATCGAATTTTCGGGGTTAATTATGCAGCCTGAGTTTTGGCACAAGAAATGGGCGGCGAATCAGATCGGCTTTCACCTGCCGCAGGTGAACCCTTATCTGAAGCGGTTCTGGCCAGCGTTAAGCCTTGAAGAAGGGGCGCGCGTGTTGGTGCCGTTATGTGGAAAAAGCCTGGATTTGCTTTGGCTCGCCCATCAAGGCCATGAGGTCTTGGGAATCGAGCTGTCGGAAAAAGCCGTCGAGGAGTTTTTCAGCGAACATGGCTTTGATCCGGCCGTCAGCGAGCAGGGGCCGTTCAAGGTTTATCGGGCCGGTTCCATTGAGCTGTGGTGCGGCGATTTCTTTGAGCTGACGGCCGGTGACACGGCTGATTGCTCTGCGCTCTATGATCGCGCCGCGCTGATTGCTTTGCCGCCGAAGATGCGTGAGCAATATGCCGCGCACCTGAATCGCATATTGCCGAAAGAGTGTCGCGGATTATTGATCACGCTGGACTATGACCAGGCACAGATGGACGGACCGCCATTTGCCGTACTCGACGATGAGGTGCAGCGTTTGTTGGGTGGGTCGTGGGCGTTGAAGGTTCTGGAAGATCAGGATGTATTGAGCGAGAGCGGGAAGTTTCTGGAGGCGGGTGTCACGCGGCTGGAGGAGCGGGTATATCGGGTTTCCAGTCGGTAATAGTGGCGGCTTTACTGGCCTAATCGCGAGCAAGCTCGCTCCCACAAGGGTTCTGCGTTGTTCACGGAACCCCTGTGGGAGCGAGCTTGCTCGCGATGAGGTCCTCAAGACACCCCAATAATCAAGCAGACAAAAAAAGGCCCGCATCGCTGCGGGCCTTTTTGCTTTGCTGTGGAGTGTATTAGCCCCGGCGACGAGCCAGAGCGTCGATACGCTCTTCCAGCGGTGGGTGGCTCATGAACATGCGGGCAAACCCTTGCTTGATGCCACCGTTGATGCCGAAGGCGTTCAGGGTGTCGGGCATATGCACCGGCAGCCCCTGTTCCGCACGCAGGCGTTGCAGGGCGCCAATCATCGCGGCGGTGCCGGCCAGGTTTGCACCTGCTTCATCGGCGCGGAATTCCCGCTTGCGCGAGAACCACATGACGATGGCGCTGGCCAGGATGCCCAGAACCAGTTCGGCGAAGATGGTCGCCACGTAGTAGGCAATGCCCTGGCCTTCTTCGTTCTTGAAGATCACTTTGTCGACGAAATTGCCGATGATCCGTGCGAAGAACATCACGAAGGTGTTCACCACGCCCTGGATCAATGCCAGGGTAACCATGTCGCCGTTGGCTACGTGGCCGATTTCGTGGGCCAGGACGGCTTTCACTTCATCCGGCGAGAAGCGCTCGAGCAACCCCTGGCTGACCGCGACCAATGCGTCGTTCTTGTTCCAGCCAGTGGCGAAGGCGTTCGCCTCGTAGGCCGGGAAGATACCGACCTCGGGCATCTTGATCCCGGCTTCGCGGGACAGTTGCTCGACGGTTTGCAGCAGCCATTGCTCGTGACGGGTGCGTGGCTGGGTGATGATCTGGGTGCTGGTGCTCATCTTCGCCATCCACTTGGAGATGAACAGCGAGAACAGCGAACCGGCGAAACCAAAGACCGCACAGAAAATCAGCAGCTGATTGAGGTTGAGATCAACCCCGTTGGCCGCCATGAACCCGTTGAAGCCGAAAAGGCTCAGGGTGATGCTGGCAATCAGCACGACCGCCAGGTTAGTGGCCAAGAACAGCAGGATGCGCATCATGGTTGTAGAAATCTCCTCATGCTAAAGATGTAGCGTACTGCGGGGTATATAAGGTGCTGCACCGGGGTATTCAACCGGGTGACTATTTCAAACTGTGTCCTACGGCAACAGTCTAGCTGCTTGCAGGGCATTTCCGACAAGTATGCGGGAAGTGTTTGTCAGTCAATTCATGTCAAAGGCCCCCGCCTTTGTTAGGCGCGAGCAGGCAAGGCATGATCCGGCAACGGGCAAAGCGACAGCCAGTGGCGCAATGCAAACAAATGTTGCCGGATGAATCACCGTACGACGTTCGGGGACGTCGCACGGTGACAGATCGCTTACTGGCGGTAGGACTTGAGGAAGCCGCCGATGCGTCCGATGGCCATCTCCAGGTCATCGACACGGGGCAGGGTCACGACGCGGAAGTGGTCTGGCCATGGCCAGTTGAAAGCGGTGCCTTGAACCACCAGCAGTTTCTCGGAGAGCAGCAGATCGAGGACGAATTTTTCGTCGTTATGGATCGGGCAGACCTTGGGGTCGATTCGCGGGAATGCATACAGCGCGCCCATCGGCTTGACGCAGCTCACGCCTGGAATGTCGTTGAGCAACTCCCAGGTGCGATTGCGTTGCTCCAGCAGGCGGCCCTGCGGCAGTACCAGATCATTGATGCTCTGATAGCCACCCAGGGCGGTCTGGATCGCGTGCTGGCTCGGCACATTGGCGCACAGGCGCATGTTCGCCAGCATGTCGATGCCTTCGATGTAGCTCTGGGCGTGGTGTTTCGGGCCGGAAATGGCGATCCACCCGGAGCGGAAGCCCGCTACGCGATAGGACTTGGACAGACCGTTGAAGGTCAGGCACAGCAGGTCCGGCGCCAGGGAGGCGGTGCAGATGTGCACGGCATCGTCGTAGAGGATCTTGTCGTAGATCTCGTCGGAGAACACCACCAGATTGTGCTGGCGGGCCAGTTCCAGCATGCCCAGCAGCACTTCCTTCGAATACACCGCGCCGGTCGGGTTGTTCGGGTTGATGATCACCAGGGCCTTGGTGTTCGGGGTGATCTTGGCCTTGATGTCGGCCAGGTCTGGCCACCAGTTGGCTTGCTCGTCGCACAGGTAATGCACCGGGTTGCCGCCGGACAGGCTCACGGCTGCGGTCCACAACGGATAGTCAGGCGCAGGCACCAGTACTTCGTCGCCATTGTTGAGCAGGGCCTGCATCGACATCACGATCAGTTCGGAAACGCCGTTGCCCAGGTAGATGTCTTCAATGCCGACGCCTTCTACCTGCTTTTGCTGGTAATACTGCATCACGGCCTTGCGCGCACTGAACAGCCCCTTGGAGTCGCTGTAGCCCTGGGCTGTCGGCAGGTTGCGGATCACGTCCTGGAGGATTTCATCCGGCGCTTCGAAACCAAAGGGCGCCGGATTGCCGATGTTCAGCTTGAGGATGCGATGGCCTTCCTCTTCCAGGCGCTTGGCGTGCTTGAGCACCGGGCCGCGAATGTCGTAGCAGACGTTGGCGAGCTTGTTCGATTTGCTGACCTGCATGGCGATGTGTTCCCGAAAATGAACGATCCAGACGGCGTTTGGGCAGCCGTGCTGGGAATCCTGCGTATTCACACAGGCCTGACGCCTTGAGATGCAGCACCCATATTTCCGTTTGAATGCGCGTGGTCTGGCTGCCAGACTGGCGTTTGACGAGGCGCAATCATACGTGCCGCCCGATCCGTGGAAAAGGTACAGATCGGGCTTTTTCAGCCGCTGAKGTGTGATGATGGAAAAGTTGGAAAAAACCCTGGAAGAATGGAAGGCGATGCTCGATCCAGAGCAGTACAACGTGTGCCGCCTCAAAGGCACCGAACGACCGTTTTCCGGTAAATACAACGCCACCAAAACCGACGGTGTCTACCACTGCATCTGCTGTAACGAACCGCTGTTCGACTCCACGACCAAATTCGATTCCGGCTGCGGCTGGCCGAGTTTCTACGCGCCGATCGGCGACAGCGCCATGACCGAAATCCGTGATGTCAGCCACGGCATGATCCGCACCGAAGTGGTCTGCGCCAAATGCGACGCGCACCTTGGCCACGTGTTCCCGGATGGCCCACCGCCGACCGGTCTGCGTTATTGCATCAATTCGGTGTGCCTGGACCTGGTGCCCCGCGAATAAGTCCCCGAAGCGATCCGATGATCGCTTTCCGGATATTTAAATTGCACGCAATTCAATTGCCCGCTACTTTGTTGTCTCTTCCATTCACTCGGAACCTCAAACATGAGCGACAACCTGCTGAGTATCCCTTGCACCACGATCAAGGGTGAGCAAAAGACCCTGGCGGATTTCGCCGGCAAAGCCGTGCTGGTGGTCAACACGGCCAGTAAATGCGGTTTCACTCCGCAGTACAAAGGTCTGGAAGAGCTGTGGCAGACCTACAAGGAGCAGGGGCTGGTGGTTCTCGGTTTTCCCTGCAACCAGTTCGGCAAGCAAGAGCCGGGCAACGAAGGGGCGATCTCTGAATTCTGTGAGCTGAACTTTGGTGTCAGCTTCCCGCTGTTCAAAAAGATCGAAGTCAATGGTGCTGGCGCCCATCCCCTGTTCGTGCAGTTGAAAAAGCGCGCACCGGGTGTGCTGGGCTCCCAGGGCATCAAGTGGAACTTCACCAAGTTCCTGATCGGCAAGGACGGGCAACTGGTCAAGCGCTTCGCCCCGGCGACCAAGCCGCAAGACCTGACCCGCGAGATCGAAGCCCTGCTCAAATGAACAGCTTGTCAGTCGATTCCCTGAAGCTCGACAGCCAGCTGTGCTTCAAGCTGTACGCGGCTTCCCGGGCGGTGATTCGCGGCTACAAGCCAATGCTCGATCAGTTGGGCCTGACTTACCCTCAGTACCTGGCGATGCTGGTGCTGTGGGAGTGGCAGGAAGCGGCCCCGGAGCAACCGACCGTCAAGGCATTGGGCGAGCGCCTGGCCCTGGATTCCGGCACGCTGACACCGTTGCTCAAGCGCCTCGAGCAACTACAACTGGTGCAGCGTCAGCGTTCGGCGCGCGATGAGCGTGAAGTGCATCTGAGCCTGTCGCCAGCCGGCATGGCCTTGCGCGATCAGGTCGGGCCACTCAAGGCGCGTCTGTTGTGCGATAGCGGGGTCGACCTGAATCGTCTCAATGACTTGCGCGATGGTCTCGATCACCTGTTGAGACAGATCAAGGCACTGTCGTAACGGGGATCCACAAGTCCAGCAGGGTGGCCAGTTCTTCGCGCCGGAAGGGTTTGGCCAGGTAGTCGCTCATGCCCGCGGCACGACAGCGTTCGCGCTCCTCCGACATGGCGTTGGCCGTCAGGGCGACGATGGGCAGTTGCGGCCAGCGTCCGCTGCGGCGGATTTGCCGGCTGGCTTCATAGCCGTCCATCACCGGCATGTTGCAGTCCATCAGCACCAGGTCGAATTCCCGTTGCTCGAGTTGATCCAGGGCCTCGGCACCATGAGCCGCGGTGGTGACCTCGCAGCCGAGTTTGCCGAGCATGCCCTTGGCCACCAACTGGTTGACCGGATTATCTTCCACCAACAGCACGCGCCCGCGGCGTTGCGGGCATTGCATGTCGAGTCGGGCTTCGTTGATCGGGTGGGTCTGCGGTTGCAGGATCCGCCGTAACGTCTGAAGCAGCGTATTGCGGGCCAGGGGGCGGGCCTGTTGTTGCAAGGGTGCAAGGGCGTTGGCCTCTTCGCTGGGCATGAAATTGCCATAAGCGGTAATCAGCAGGATCGGCGCGCTGAGGGTGGGGCGCAAATTGAACAGGCATTCGGGGCAATCGGTGATGAGTACGTCGGCTGCCAGGCCAAGCAGTGGGTCATCCATGGAACGCCGTTCATAGTCCAGCCCCCAGCCAGGCAACAGACTGTTGAGCAGTTCGCCCAGCCCGCTGCTGGCGGCAGTGATGGCGATGACTTTACCCTTGAGCGAAACAGCAGGCACTGCACGGGTATGGCTGGGCAATGGCAAATCCGCGCAGAACTGGCTGCCAAACCCCGGCTCGGAGCTGATTGTCAGGCGCCCTTGCATGGCCTCGCAAAGGTTGTAGGTCAGGGCCAGGCCCAGCCCGGTCCCACCAAACTGGCGGGTAATACCGACGCCGGCCTGGGTGAAAGGCTGGAGGATTTTGACCTGGGCATCCTGAGGGATGCCGATGCCGGTGTCGCAGACTTCGATTCTGACGCCGTCCCCGAACGTCGACAGGCGCACGTCGACACGCCCGAAACGGGTGAACTTGAGGGCGTTGGACAGCAGATTGCTGACAATCTGCCGCACCCGGGTCGGATCGCCGAGCACCAGTGCCGGGAAGTGCGGATCGATCAGGCAGGTCAGTTCGACGCTGGGGGCGGCGTTCTGCGACAACAGGTTGGCGGTGTCCTCGATGAGCGAGCCAAGGTCGAAGGGAATGTGCTCGAGCTCGAGCTGACCGGCATCGAACTTCGACAAGTCGAGAATATCGTTGAGCAGTTCCACCAGCACTTTGCCCGAGTCATGGGCGATCGACAGTTGTTGCTGTTGTTCGGCATTCAGCGGCCCGTCGAGGGACAACGCGATCATCCCGAGCAAGCCATTGAGGGGCGTGCGGATTTCATGGCTCATGTTGGCCAGGAACACCGAGCGGGCTTCGGCCATGTCCAGTGCTGTGCTGCGAGCGGCATCCAGCTCCTCGTTGGATTGGCTCAGCCGGGAATTGATCGCCTTGAGTTCGGCGGTGCGGGCCGAGACGATATTTTCCAGTTGGCCGAGGTATTCGGTCAGGCGGTTTTCCGCGTTGCGCCGCTGCTGGATTTCGGTGGCAATGTTCTTGAATTGCTGGTTGGCAACCTTGACCAGCACGCCAATCTCATCGTTGGCGTGCCCGGCGGGACATTCCAGTGAAGTCGGCTCGGTACTGCTCGGGTCGCGACCGCTGAGTTCACGGATGACCCGCACCAGGGGTTTGGTCAGCATCACATAGAACAGTGCCAGCAGGATGCCGGACAGCAGCAGGCTGCGGGCGAAACCATTGAGCAGGGTCACTTCGGCCCGGCGCAGGAACCGGTTGCCGAAGGCGTAAGTGTCGACGTTCAGCCGCAGCGTACCCAGGGATTCGTTGGGTAAATGATCGAGGTAAAGTCGGTCTTCGAACTGTCGATTGGCGCCGAACAGGAAGTCACTGAGCATACGGTAATCGTTTTCCACACCGGGTCGCTTGACGTTGGCCAGCACAATGCCGTTGTTGTCGATCAGTTTCGCGCTAATGATCGCTGGCGAGCGCAGCAGGCCCAGGGTCAGTTCCTTGGCGAGTTCGGCGTCGATGTTGTAGGCGATTCGCGAGGCCGGGTTGTGGCTGATTTCCAGTAATGAAAGGATTTCACGATTGATGGAGGCGTCTTCACTGGCATAATCGATGCCTATTTGCAGCAGGCTGAGCAGCGTGCCCAGAATGAAACCGACCAGCACGGTAAGCCGGGCTTGCTTGAATGACAGCCGGTTGGTGAATTTGATGTCCATGGGGGGGTGAACCACTTCCGTTTCCTTTCGCTGCTCAAGCATAGTTGATCATGCCTGCCTGTTGATGTTCTCGCGAGGCCTGTACTGCGGGGGCGGCCACTTGTCTGACGCTGTGTTTCGTCGCTGTATCACCATCATTACTGTGAACGTGCCCGAGGAGAAGTCGTGGATTCCCGATTGAATGCTTTTCTTGAACGCGCCGATGCCGTTCTGGCCCGTATCGAGCCGTTGCTGCCGGCACCGCGGCCAGCCATCGACTGGACGCAATGCCTGGCCGCGCGCTGGCAGCGTGAGTCGCGCGGCGGTTATCTGATGCCGCTGGAGGTCAGCCTCGACATGCGTTTGTCGGACCTGATCGGCGTCGACCGGCAAGTCGAGCAGCTTGGGCGCAATACCCGGCAATTCCTCGACGGCATGCCGGCCAACCACGCCTTGCTCTGGGGCTCACGGGGCACCGGTAAGTCGTCGCTGGTGCGCGCCTTGTTGGCCGAACACGCTCAAGCCGGTTTGCGCCTGATCGAGATTGAACGTGATCACCTGGCAGACCTGCCGCGAGTGGTCGAACAGATCGGCAAACTGCCCCAGCGTTTCGTGCTGTTTTGCGATGACCTCTCGTTCGAGTCGGGCGAGGGCGATTACCGAGTGCTCAAAAGCGTCCTTGATGGCTCGCTGGAACAGGCGCCAGACAACGTTTTGCTGTACGCCACTTCCAACCGTCGCCACCTGGTGCCGGAAAAGGAAAGTGACAACGAAAACTGGAAGCGGGTCGACGGTGAATTGCATCCCAGCGAGGCGGTGGAAGACAAGATCGCGCTGTCGGACCGCTTCGGCCTGTGGCTATCGTTCTATCCGTTTACCCAGGAACACTTCCTCAACGTCGTCGAGCACTGGATCGGCCAGTTGGCCGGCAAGGCCGGACTGGCATGGCAGCGCAGCGAAGAGCTGGACATCCTGGCGGTACGCTGGGCCACAGGCAGAGGCAATCGCAATGGACGTTGCGCTTATCAATTTGCCCGTTATTGGGTCGGGCTGAAACTGTTGGAGCACAAGGCATGATCGATTTACAAAAGAGCGGCCAGGGCCTCGAAGGTTACGGCATGCTGCACGCGCAGCTTGAGTCCTTGCTGGCGGACGAACGGGATTTCATCGCCAATGCCGCGCAGTTCTCGGCGTTTCTGTTCAATCAGCTCGATGACTTGAACTGGGCCGGTTTCTACCTCAACCGCAATGAAGAACTGGTGCTGGGCCCGTTTCAGGGGCAGATCGCTTGCGTGCGGATTCCGTTCGGTCGCGGCGTATGCGGGACAGCGGCAGCCACCTTGCAGACTCAACTAGTCGAAGATGTGCACGCGTTCCCCGGTCACATTGCCTGCGACAGCGCCTCGAACAGCGAATTGGTCGTACCCTTGGTCAAGGGCGGCCGATTGATCGGCGTGCTCGATCTCGACAGTCCGAAGCTCGCGCGTTTCACCGCTCAGGACCAGGCCGGAATCGAACAACTGGCAGCGATTTTCCTGCGTCTGACCGACTGCTGATCAAGACGCCAGGCCGGCCTTGGCCAGCAGGCTCAACAGATGACGAATGGGTTCATAGGTGGCGTGCAGGTCCAGGCGGACATCCTGCTCAATGCGGTTGAAGAGCTTTTCACTGCTGGACAGTATGATCTGTGTGGTTTGCCGGTAGTTGAACAGACCCGGCACCACCCCGGTCAGCAACAATAAAAAGGTGAACATCACGCTGATATGGACATGCAGTGGAAACCGGCGTGGATCCGTGGGCAGTGGGTCAGGCATTGCGGGTTTCTCCTTGAGGGTCAACACACTGCTGAGGGTCCAGGCATAGTTAAGGCTCTGTCACTTTGCCTTCGTCGTAATGCTCGATCTGACGTAGTAGCGCGTCCTCCAGCTCAAGCATGGTGCACTCCATGGATTTGCAGCATCCTGTCACTTTTTCGCGATCGAAATCCTCATGGCAGGCTGCTTCGAGTGCCTCGCAGCGGTCGATCAAGCGGGAGGCTTGCACTATCCGGGCAGCGCCTTTGATTTTGTGGGCAATGTCCTGCAGCGCGTGCGTATCCCCGGAGCTGGATAGCGACAACAGCGTTTGCAGATCCTGACGGTTACTGCTCACCAACTCGTTGAGCAATCGTCGGTTCAACATCGGGTTGCCCCCGGTCATCAGTTTCAACCCGTGGAGGCTGAACGCCGGGGTTGCATGGGTGGGTTCAATGCCTTCCACCCATTGACTCAAGGCACCGAGGCTGAGGGGTTTGAACAGGCAGTCGTCCATTCCGGCCTGTTTGCAGCGTTGTACTTCTTCCGGTTGGGCGTTGGCAGTAAAGCCGAGAACGGTGCAGGGAGGGCGATGGTTTTGTCGTTCATGCTGGCGAATGGCACGGGCCAGCTCGTAACCGTTCATGACCGGCATATTGCAATCGGCGATCACCAGATCAAAAGGCTGGTCTTTCCATGCCTCCAGTCCCTCCTGGCCATCGGCCGCGACGGTAAATCGATGTCCAAGAAACTCCAGCTGCTGGCAGGTGAGCAAGCGATTGGCCGAGTGATCGTCGACTACCAGCACACTCAATGGGGTTGTGGCGACGATGATTTGCGTTTCGGCCACCCGGGCTGACTGTTGCAGCGGCAACGTTTCCAGCTGCAGCAACACCTCCACTTGAGTGCCGACGCCCGGCTCACTGCGCAATTGCAGACTGCCGCCCATCATCTCGCAGAGGTTGCGGCTGATCACCAGCCCCAGCCCTGCGCCTCCCCTGGCCGATTGCATGACGTTATCGGCCTGAGCGAAGGGTTCGAACAGGCGCTGTTGATCCTGTTCGCTGATTCCGATACCACTGTCGTGAACCTGCACCCGCATCTGCACGTGCTCAGGTTGCGTTGCCGGGTGCAGGTCGACGATGACCCGGACCCGGCCTTGTTCCGTAAACTTGATGGCATTGCTGATCAGATTGGACAGCACTTGCTTGAAGCGCAAAGGGTCCAGCAACACATCGAAGGTCGGGTTGGCCGATGAAAACTCCAGCACCAACTCGAGCTCTTTCTGTCGGGCCAGGCCATCGAAAATCCGCACGACCGAGGCCACGAGTTCACCCGGACTAACGCGCTCCGGGCTCAGGCTCAAGCGTCCTGATTCGATTCTGGCAATGTCGAGAATGTCGCCAATCAGCTCCAGCAACCCTTTCGCCGAGTTGTACGCGACATCGATGGCTGGACGCTCCGGGTGCTGATGATCAAGACGCTTGAGTGTCAGTTCAAGCATGCCAATGATTGCATTCATCGGCGTGCGGATCTCATGACTCATCGTGGCCAGAAACGTGCTTTTGGCCCGGTTGGCGTTATCGGCATGTTCTTTCGCGCAACGCAGATCATCGAGCAGTTGCCGCCGGTCGCTGATGTCGATCCAGCCACCGATGATGCCTTGCACTTTTGCGCTTGAATCCCGATAGGGAAGAATCCAGTGATAGATCGTCAGGCGCTGGCCACCGATGTGCAGTTCGCGATCGACGATCAGCGGTCTGCCCTCGGCCACCACGCGTTGGTAGTCAGCCTGGTACTCCCGGGCTTCGAACACATTGCTCATCGATCCCTGCATGACGCTTTTGCCGATGACATCTTCACGCCTGGCGCAGAACGCTTGCAGGTAACTGTCGTTGCAACTTTGCAGCAGCCCCTGGCGATCACGTACGTAGATCGGATGGGGCGTGCCATTGACCAGCGATCGCATGAACTCGAACTGATCGTTCAACGCACGCTCGGCGGCTTTGCGCTGCTTGATCTGGCGGCGCATGTAGTCGTTCCACGCAATGGAAATCAGCAACAGCACGCCTGCACCGATGACGATCTGGTAAAACAGCCTTTGATAGTTGCGCCAGGTGCTTTGCGAGGACGCCGAATAGCCACGCCAGCGACTGTTGATGATGCCCAGCTCTTCCGGCGAGATGCTCAGTAACGCCTTGTTGAGGATGGCGTTCAACTCTTTGGCGCCCCGAGCGGTGGCAAGGGAAAACGCCGCCTGCTCGGTGCCGATGGTGGTGCTGATTTGCAATGTGTGCTCGAACAGCCGCGAGGAAATGAAGTAATTGGCAATGACCAGTGAGTTCACCGCGCCCTCGGCCTGCCCTTCGGCGAGTGACTCTACCGCGCTGAATGTGTCCGGGGTTTCGATCAAGTTGATCCGGGGAAACTCTTTGCGCAGGTAATCCATGAGTGGATTGCCGCGGGCAATGGCCAGACGCTTGTCCTGTAACTGCGCGAGGTTGGTCGGGCTGTCAGCGGCTTTGCGGGTGAGCAGGACGTAGGAATTTTCCAGAAAGGGGCGGGTAAAGTTCAGCTGGGTTTGACGTTGGGCGCTGGGAAGCAACGCGGCGATCACATCGGCCTTGTTGTCCTTGATCTGTTTGATCATCTCGTCATCGCTGCGACTGCGCCGGATGTCAAAGCGCAAGCCGGTGCGCAGTCTGATCAGTTCAAGCAAATCCGCGGTGACCCCGCGAAAGTTGCCATTGCTATCGAAAAACGTCAGTGGCGCAAAGGCTTCGTTGACGACGACGCGCACTATCGGGTGCTGTGCCAGCCAGCGTTCTTCCCGGTCAGTGAGTTGCAGCTTTTGATCGGTCAGCAGAATGTCGCTACCGGCGCTCCAGCGTTTGGCGATGTTTTCCCGTTCACTGGAGGGGGTGGCCGTGATCATCGCATTGATGATGCCGAGCAGCTCGGGGTTGTTCCTGTTGACGGCGAAGCTGAAACCCCAGGCTTCATGTTTGCCGAAGTTGGCCATGCGGATGTTGTTCAGGTACCCCTTGTTGATCATGTAGTGAGTTGAAATGGTGTCACCGAGAAACACGTCCGCCTGATCGAAAGCAACGGCATTGATCGCATTCTGGTAGGACGGATAGGACGTGATGATCGCCTTCGGGTACAACGCCCTGACTTCTGCCAGCGGCAAGTAGTGATACACCATGCTCAGGCGCAATCCGGCCAGGCCATCGGTGAGGGATCGGGTTTCCCCTTCGCGGGTCACCAATACGGGTTGATCGACGGCATAGGGTATGGACAGTGCAATGTTGGCATTGCCCGCTTCGAATCCATTGGCGGTGCCAAGCAGATCGACTTCGCCGTTCTCCAGCGCAGCGATCGCGGCTCCTCGGGAATCGAAACGCCGAACCTTGATGGGCAAGCCGGTCGTTTTTCCCAGAAGACCCGCGTAATCGGCGGTAAACCCTTCATAGTCCTGACCACTGGTGGTCAGGTCGAAAGGGGGATAGTCCGGGGCCGACGTACCGAGCGTCAGTTGATTTTTGTGTTGTATCCATTGTCGCTGGGATTCATCCAGTCGAACCTCCAGCGCCCCGGCCTTCGAGCGGCTGAGCAGCGTGTATTGTTCATTGCCCGGTGCCCCGAACAACGAGGTGCACACGCATAGACCTGCGGTCACTTGAATCAGATAGACCTTCAAACGGCTGGGCATTCAGGTTCTCACACGAGTGCGTTACGTTTTGCCATCTCGATCAGTTCAACCAGGGATTTGGCTTTGAGTTTCTGCATGAGGCGCTTTTTGTAGGTGCTCACGGTCTTGTTGCTCAGAAACATGCCCTTGGCGATTTCCTTGTTTGTGCGGCCTTGGGCAAAAAGTTGCAAGACCATCAGTTCCCGGTCGTTTACGGATTTGAACAACTCCAGTTCAATACAGCGTGTTTCATCTCCGCGGACGGGGTTCAAGGCCTCGCTCGGAAAATAGTTGTAACCTGCAAACACCGCTTTTATCGCGCTGACCAGTTCACTGATGTCCTCTTGTTTGCAGACATAGCCCGATGCACCGGATTGCATGCAACGAATGCCGAAAAGTGTCGGGCATTGTGCTGTCAGCACCAGTGTTTTAAGAGGGGTACTCATTGCGTTGAATCTGGATAGCACTTCCAGGCCATCCAGTTTTGGAATGCTGATGTCGAGTATGACCAGGTCTGGCATGCATTCGCGAACCATCTGCATGGCGTCAACCCCATTGTCAGTTTCGCCGACGACTTTGTAACCTTCATGTTCCAGTAACATTCGAACGGCAAGGCGGATAACCGGGTGATCGTCGACAATAAAAACGGAGTTCATAATCAAGTCCCATGCGAGCTCAAATAAAGCGCGCACCTTAGCTCAGATACTTCAAGGGACGCATGAACTGACCGGGCTGTAGCAGCGATATAGGAGAAATCCTACAGAATAAAAAGAATCGGACTACGCATTAACTAGGTTTCTTATTAGGAAGGCCAAGAAGTTCCAATGCTCTGGTGCACTTCGGGAGGAAGTTGTTTGTAAGTTTTACGCTGTGTGTTTGTCGGCTTTTATATGTGTCTTTTTTCTACGTTGGTACCGAGGTCAACAGGTCTCTAAATTCAGATTGTTTCAATGGTTTTATCAAGTAACCCAATAATGGCAGCCCGTGTTCAGTGGCCGTTTTTTCAAGTTCATCCAGTTCAGACGTCGTCAGGCTACTCAGAATGATCGCCTGCCTGATCAGCCCTCGCTGGCTGGCGAACCGGACCAGATCGAGTCCTGTCAGGTCGGGCAGGCATTGATCACATAAAAGAATGTCGAACGGTTGGTCGGCCCCGAGCATTTGCTGCATGGCGCCTTGGGCGCTATCGGTGGTAGTCAGTCGGGTGAAGCCATAACTTTCCAGCAGGTATTGAGTGGCTATTAGTTGGAAGGGATGGTCTTCCACCAAGAGGATGCGTAGATCGTCTTCGGCCATGGGGTGCACTTCATCTGTCGAACAGAAGGGAGGGCGATTGTTTCGCGAGAGTGCCGGGCAAGCGATCAGTTTGCTCGCCATGTGCTGTAGGGCGATTCGACGAAACTTGAGTGCTGTTGGAGTTTGAAGGGGGGATCAGCCATAACGAATGCCGTAATGGCTGATCAATCGATACGCCTCAGTGCCTGGCGCGTCCGGTCATTTCCAGGGCCATGTCACTGGCATAGCTGTCGGTCATGCCGGCGATGAAATCAATCATGCGCAAAAACGAAGTGTGCAATGGGCCGTGAGGATCGGGTGCATTGTTGCCCAGCAGGTCAAGGATGCGCCGGCTTTTGAACGATGGCGTACGTCCGTTGTGCTGCTCCAGCGCTGCACCACAAAAGGCGTTGAGCAGGATTTCCAGCGTGGTGTAGGCGCCGATCTCGTGCAGAGTCTTGCGCTTGTCCTGGAAGATTTTCTTGCGGGCCATGTCCTTGGCGTTCAGCACACAACGCTTGGCGGGCCCGTGCATGTGTTCTACCAGATCGCCGGGCAATGTACCGGCCAATAGCGCGTCCTGTTGCTCGACGAAGGCGCGGGCCGCGGCATTGGTCAGGTGCTCGATGGCTTTGCCGCGCAGGATCGCCAGTTTGCGTCGGCGCGAATCGCCGGGGCCAAGCTGGCGGTAGGTTTCCGGCAAATCATCGCCCACCAGGCCCAGCAGCAGGGACTCGACTTCGGCGTATTCCAGCAACTCCATTTCCAGGCCGTCTTCCAGGTCGATCAGCGCATAACAGATGTCGTCGGCGGCTTCCATCAGGTACACCAGCGGATGCCGTGCCCAGCGTTGCTCCTCCAGTTGCGGCAGGCCGAGTTTATGGGCGATCTGCTCCAACAGTGGCAACTCGCTCTGATAACAGCCGAACTTGTGTTTCTTGTAGCCCAGCGAGTCGGCGTGCCTGGCCGTCCATGGATACTTCAGGTACGTGCCCAGCATTGCATAGGTCAGTCGGGTGCCGCCGTCGAACTGGTGATACTCCAGTTGAGTGAGTACCCGAAAGCCCTGGGCATTGCCTTCGAAGTTCAGGAAGTCATTGCGCTCGGCTTCACTCATTGCATCCAGCCAGCCACGGCCGGCGGCTTGCTGGAACCAGTGACGGATCGCATCTTCACCGGAGTGGCCGAAAGGCGGGTTACCGATGTCGTGTGCCAGGCAAGCCGATTGCACCACCATCCCCAGATCGCTGGGTTCGCACCAGTCGGGAAGGGTGTTGCGGATGGTTTCGCCGACCCGCATGCCCAGTGAGCGACCCACGCAACTGACTTCCAGTGAGTGGGTCAGACGCGTATGAATGTGATCATTGCTGGACACCGGATGGACCTGGGTCTTGCGCCCGAGGCGACGAAAAGCCCCCGAGAAAATGATGCGGTCGTGGTCTTTGTGAAAAGGGCTGCGGCCGAGTTCTTCAGGGCTGTGCAGCGGTTTTCCGAGGCGTTCGCGGGTAAGCAGGGTGTGCCAATCCAAGGCGGGGTCTCTCCGTCAGGTGACTGATGGCCTAGCTTCCCGTTTCGCGCCATGACCTGCAAGCGGAACTACAACCCGTCGGCGTCGACTCCTTGGCAAGGTGTCGTTTCTGGAGGGTGTCTGTTGACCGGGCAGGTGCACAGGATGGCACCCCTCGATAGAGGGGCACATCCCGTTGACGTCGCAAGAATGCAGCCAGAAAGAAACCGGTCAGTCTTTGCGCGAAGAGCCCTGCATGAACAGTTTGATCAGCGGCCCCAGTGTGGTGCCGAGCCGGACCAGACGGGTCAGGCTGCTGAGGCCATCACCGTTTTTTGCACCCTTGCCGGTCAGAAAACCCAGCAAGGTGACCGCGGCCAGGCCCCAGAGTGGAGCGTGTTTGATGCCGAAGCCGTCCTGCAGGTTTTGCGTCATCCCGCGTACGCGTTGCAAGGGTTGCAGCAGTTGCGCGGATTCGTGGCGGATTTCCTGACGATGCATTTCCATGCGCAGGCGGATCAGGGCCTTGCGCATTTCCGTGCGCGAGCTGTTGTGTGGCAGTTCAGGCAGGCTCATGGCAGCAGGCGCTCCCGATCGTTGGCCAGCTCTTGCAGCGTGCCATTGAAGGGCGAGGACTCATCGAAAATCGCTGCTCTCAAGCGCATTCCACAGAATAGGGCGGCGAGGGTGTAGAACACACAGAGCCCGATGATGGCGGTCAGGCGATACGTGTCCCAAAACACGATAAGCACCAGCGTCGACAATCCCACCAACAGCAATAACGCGAACACCAGGGCCAGGCCGGCAAACAGCAACAGGCTGACGGTGCGGGCTTTCTGTTCCTGCAATTCGATGCCGAACAGTTCGACATGGCTGTGCAGCAACCCAAGGAAGGCGGCGCCCAGGCGCCGCGAAGAGGAGCTTGTTCCCGTTACAGACGGGCCGGATTCACCGATCGACATATCAGCGCCGGCTAGCCAGCAGGCCGATCAGAAAGCCCACGCCAGCCGCGATCCCGACGGATTGCCAAGGATTGGCCTGGACATAGTCTTCAGTGGCGGTAACAGCAGCCTTGCCGTGTTCGCGCAGGGAGTCTTCGGTGAGTTTCAGGGTTTCACGAGCACGCAACAGACTGTCGTGAATCTGCTCGCGCAGCTCGTCAGCCTGATCACCGGCCAGGGTCGCGGTGTGCTCCAGCAACCGCTCGGTGTCACTGACCAGTGTCTGAAAGTCGTTCATCAGGATTTCTTGAGCAGTCTTTGCCTGGGTGCGGGCCATGGGGGGATCTCCATAAGTGGCTTTCTGATGTGTTCGAGTATGAGCCTTCGGCGAAGGTTCAGTACAAATGACTGGTACAACTTTTGCTGTGTGGTGGTGCGCCGGTCCGCACCATTGCGCTATAGCCGGGCATGATTTCAGTAAAACCGTAGGACCAACAATCAAAAACTCGCGTAAACCTCCGGGGCCTGTTTCGCCTGGACGCAATCCGTGCGCCAAAGCGGTTCAACAAGATCAGTCAGCTGATGCTTCGAAGCTGCAACTTGGTGCATGGACAGTCTTCGCGAACTGCTTTGGTGCTTTTTTCTGCCATAAGGTCTGCCCATCCCATGGAAAACCTGCAAAGCGCTGTGGACACCCTGGTCCATAGCTCCAACACGCTGTTCATTCTGATCGGTGCGGTCATGGTTCTGGCCATGCACGCCGGTTTTGCCTTTCTTGAAGTCGGAACCGTGCGACAGAAAAACCAGGTCAATGCGTTGTCGAAAATCCTCAGCGACTTCGCCGTTTCGACATTGGCCTACTTCTTTATAGGCTATTGGATTTCCTATGGCGTGACGTTCATGCAGCCAGCGGCCGTGCTCAATGCCGACCATGGCTATGGACTGGTGAAGTTTTTCTTCCTGCTGACCTTTGCCGCGGCGATCCCGGCGATCATTTCCGGAGGGATCGCCGAGCGCGCCAGGTTTGTTCCGCAACTGTGTGCGACAGCGTTGATTGTTGCGTTTATCTATCCGTTCTTCGAAGGCATTGTCTGGAACGGCAATCTGGGTTTGCAGGTCTGGTTGCAGCAGCACTTCGGCGCCGGTTTCCATGATTTTGCCGGCTCGGTGGTGGTGCATGCCATGGGCGGTTGGCTGGCGCTGGCGGCGGTGTTGTTGCTCGGGCCGCGTAACGGCCGTTATCGCGACGGACGCCTGGTCGCGTTCGCGCCATCGAGTATCCCGTTTCTGGCATTGGGCTCGTGGATTCTGATCGTCGGCTGGTTCGGCTTCAACGTCATGAGCGCGCAAACCCTGCAAGGTGTCAGCGGACTGGTGGCGGTGAACTCGCTGATGGCCATGGTTGGCGGTACGGTGGCCGCGCTGATTGTCGGGCGCAACGACCCCGGCTTTCTGCACAACGGCCCGTTGGCGGGGCTCGTGGCAATCTGTGCCGGTTCCGACCTGATGCATCCTGTGGGGGCGCTGGTCACCGGTGCCGTCGCGGGGGCGCTGTTTGTCTGGTGCTTTACCGCAGCCCAAGGCAAATGGCGTATCGACGATGTGTTGGGTGTGTGGCCGTTGCATGGCTTGTGCGGCGTGTGGGGCGGTATTGCCTGCGGCATTTTCGGCCAGACCGTTTTGGGGGGGCTGGGTGGGGTCAGTCTGATCAGCCAGTTGATCGGCACTGTACTGGGCGTCACTGTGGCGCTGGCCGGCGGGTTTGCGGTGTATGGCGTGATCAAGGCGTTGCATGGATTGCGCCTGAGTCAGGAAGAGGAGTATTACGGGGCGGACCTGTCGATCCACAAGATCGGCGCTGTGAGCCAGGACTGACTCAGGTCTCTTCATCGCTGGTGGCATCGGGGCAGGGGCTCAATGGCTCGACGGTTTTTCGGGGCAGGCCTAGAATGATCACTTCAATTTTTGGTTGAGCGCTCATGTTTCCCGAATGTCAGCTGTTCGGCACCCTTGGATGCCATCTCTGTGAAGTAGCCGAAGCCATGTTAATGGAGTTCGTCGAGCGTGGTCTGCTGGTGGAACTGGTGGATATCACCAACGATGAAACGTGGTTCGCCGCTTACAGCCTGCGCATTCCAGTGCTGCGGCGAGTCGATACCGGCGCTGAACTGGGCTGGCCATTCGGTGCCGAGGAAGTGGTGGCATTCCTGCGTTAAGCGGTTTTTGCGCTGGCGGTATCTCCCGCCTGTCGAACTTTGCGATTGATCCCCTTGGCTTATACGGTGTTGATCGGATACTGTATGCGCATACAGCTATTCGCGGTGCCTGCCTGCCGCTGCCGATTTTCGGGAACGAGCAGGCAAGCCCGGGCGTGAGAGGGATGAATCGTGGTCAATGTCGAACAATTGAAGAGCAGCGTGAACCGGATGTCCGCAGACGTCGTGCACGAGGCCGTCCGTGAGTTGCGTCTGGATGGTCTGGTGACCGAGGGAAAAACGCCCTTCAACAAAACGCATTTCAATACCTGTTTCGCTGAAATCGAAGCCTTGTTTCAACGCGCGGGTTATCACCGGCAACTCGATGTCGTGGGTTATCAGGGGTTGTTGTACGCCCTGTATGACCCCGCTCGCTGGGAGGCGGTCGATGTGTTGCGCTGGCTCAAGGAGTACACCGAGGCGGCGGCACGTACKCAGATCCCGGCTTGAGGAATCTTGGGGGGCGTTCTCAATTGGTTTTCACGCCGGGAAAACTAATTGAGAACGCCCCCTAGGTTCATTCCCCCTGCTGTTGGATAATGCCGCTCTGCACTGAGGGTTAGAGCTTTCGTATGTCCACTTCTTCTTTTTCCGCGGCACACAGTCAGGCCAGTACGCTCTACTTGCCACCTGGCCCGTGGCAGACCGTTGTCGATTGCCTGTGTGAGCATTTCAGCGCCATCGGTCGTGAACAATGGCTGGACAGAATCGCCCGTGGCCGGGTCCTCGATGGGCAGGGCATGCCGATCGCCCTCGATCTGGTCTACAAGGAAGGATTGCGGATTCATTATTTTCGCGAAGTGCCGGATGAAAAGCCGATCCCGGTGATCGAGTCGATCCTGTACGCGGACGAGCACCTGGTGGTGGCCGACAAACCGCATTTCCTGCCCGTGACGCCGGCTGGCGAATACGTCGAGCAGACGCTGCTGAGGCGCTTGATCCGGCGCCTGGATAATCCGCATCTGGTGCCATTGCATCGCATTGACCGGCATACCGCGGGGCTGGTGCTGTTTTCCGCCAATCCGCAAAGTCGTTCTGCTTATCAGTCCTTGTTCCCAACCCGGCAGATCGAAAAACGCTACGAGGCCATCGCCGCGCCGTTACCTGACCTTGCTTTCCCGCTGGTTCATAAAAGCCGACTGGTCGATGGCGAACCGTTCTTCCGCATGCAGGAGGGGCCAGGAGCCAGCAACACCGAGACTGCGGTTGAAGTCAGGGAGAAACAGGGGGATCTCTGGCGTTATGGTCTTTACCCGGTGACGGGCAAGAAACACCAGCTGCGGGTGCATATGGCAGCGTTGGGAGCCGCTATCTGCAACGACCCGTTTTACCCCGAGGTGCTCAAGGACGCGCAGGATGACTATGCCAATCCTTTGAAACTGCTGGCTCAGGGGCTGAAATTTATCGATCCGGTCACTGGCCGGGAGCGAGAGTTCGAGAGTGAAATCACCCTGCAATGGTGATCAAGAAACGACCCTGAAGCGCTAATGCCAGTCAGTTAAGCGGTAATGCGATCTGTAGCAGCTGCCGAGCCCGCGAGGCTGCGTTCGGCTGCGAAGCAGTCGTAAAATCAGTCATTGCGGTACGTCAGGCAGACCGCGTCAGCTGGACTCACGACTGCTATGC
>NZ_JBFREX010000038.1:0-40541 GCF_052114525.1 Pseudomonas sp. KB_15
GGTCAGGGCACGTTCGCCTCGAAAGTCGAAATCAGCGGCGACAGCGTAGCTGTAACCCGCGAAATCGACGGCGGCGCGCAGACCGTTTCCCTGAAGCTGCCGGCCATCGTCACCACCGACCTGCGTTTGAACGAGCCGCGCTACGCGTCCCTGCCAAACATCATGAAAGCCAAGAAGAAGCCTCTCGAAGTAGTGACTGCGGACGCTTTGGGCGTTTCCACCGCCTCCACCAACACAACCCTGAAAGTCGAGGCGCCGGCTGCACGCAGCGCGGGTATCAAGGTCAAGTCTGTGGCTGAACTGGTCGAGAAACTGAAAAACGAAGCGAAGGTGATCTGAATGACGATTCTGGTGATTGCTGACTATTGCGATGACAAGCAGGGCAACAAAGTCCTGGCCCCGGCCACGCTGAACACCGTGGCGGCTGCCGCTAAAATCAGTGGTGACATCCACGTTCTGGTGGCCGGCGCATTTGTCGGTGCAGTGGCTGAGGCGGCTGCGAGAATCGCCGGGGTGGCCAAAGTGCTGGTCGCCGACAACGCCGCTTACGCCAATTTGCTGCCGGAAAACGTGGCTCCGCTAATCGCGAATCTGGTCATCGAACAACGCACGATTTACAGCCATGTCCTGGCCTCGGCCACCTCCAACGGCAAAAACATCCTGCCGCGGGTTGCTGCACAACTGGACGTTGACCAGATCTCCGAGATCATCTCGGTTGAAAGCGCTGACACCTTCAAGCGCCCGATCTACGCCGGTAACGCCATCGCGACCGTTCAGTCGAACGCTGCGGTGAAAGTCATCACCGTGCGTGCTACCGGCTTCGACCCGGTGGCCGCTGTTGGTGGTTCGGCTGTCATCGAAGCGGTCGCCACCGTTTACAACGCGGGGAAATCCAGCTTCTTCGGCGAAGAACTGGCCAAGTCCGATCGTCCGGAACTGACCGCTGCCAGGATCGTCGTTTCCGGCGGTCGCGGCATGCAGAACGGCGACAACTTCAAACACCTGTACGCCCTGGCCGACAAGTTGGGCGCTGCCGTCGGTGCTTCCCGCGCCGCGGTCGACGCAGGTTTCGTACCGAACGACATGCAGGTCGGTCAGACCGGCAAGATCGTTGCGCCACAGCTGTACATCGCCGTCGGTATCTCCGGCGCGATCCAGCACCTGGCCGGCATGAAAGACTCCAAAGTGATCGTGGCGATCAACAAGGACGAAGAAGCGCCGATCTTCCAGGTGGCCGATTACGGCCTGGTGGCGGACTTGTTTGAAGCGATCCCCGAAATGGCCGCCCTGGCCTGATCAACGACCGACAGGAGCGATAAACATGAGCAATTCCGATTTTTCAGCCTGGATTGGACGTCGTCAGGAAAGCCAGGACCGAATCAGCTTCAACCTGGTCAAACGAATCGCCGCGACATTGAGCGAAGAGGCACCGCAGCCTGGTGAACCGCTGCCGCCGCTGTGGCACTGGGCGTTCTTTCAGGAGCCAGTTGCCGCCAGCGAACTGGGTCCGGACGGTCATCCGGCGCTCGGCGGTTTCCTGCCACCAGCCCACAACCGCAATCGCATGTGGGCCGGCAGCCGAATCGAGTTCTACCAGCCGTTGAAGGTGGAGTCTGACGTGACCTGTGTATCAACCATTCTCAACGTCGAAGAGAAGCACGGTCGCACGGGTTCCTTGTTGTTTGTCACGGTACGCCATGAGTATTTCCAGGACGGCAAACGCGCTCTTCAAGATGAGCAAGACATCGTCTATCGCGAACCCACTCCTCCCAAACTGAGCGGCACCGAAGCACTCCCTGAAGGCCAATGGCAGGCACGGGTCGAGCCCTCGGCGACCCTGCTGTTCCGCTACTCCGCCGTCACCTTCAATGGCCATCGAATTCACTATGACTGGCCATACGTCACAGAGACCGAAGGTTACCCGGGATTGGTGGTGCATGGCCCTTTGATCGCCACCCTGAATCTGCGTGCCTTTACCAAAGCGCACCCGAACGTGCGCTTGAATCGTTTCACCTTCCGTGGCGTCCGGCCTTTGATTTCGCCTCACCCTTTCGAGGTTGGCGGACGTCTGATAGATAGCGGCAAGGCACAGCTCTGGGCAGGTAATCACGACGGTACAGCGCAGATCGGCGAAGTCGAGTTCAGCGCGGGAGAAACCCCATGAATACGTCCATTGTTCGCTCCGCCCTGTTTGTGCCGGCCACGCGTCCCGAGCGCATACCCAAAGCCATCGCTACCGGTGCGGACCGGGTCATTGTTGATCTGGAGGATGCAGTGCAGGAGAACCTCAAGGAGCAGGCCAGGGATAACCTGGAGCGCTTCTTGAGTGACAATCCGGACGCCCCGATTCTGGTGCGAGTGAATGCCCCTGATCACTGGGCCCACGTGGCAGATCTGGAGCTTTGTCGACGACACGCCGGCGTGATCGGAGTTTTGCTGCCCAAAGCAGAAAGCGCGGAGCACGTCCTCACGGCTGCCAAAACCCAAAGGCCGATCTGGCCCATCATCGAAAGCGCCAAGGGCCTGGCCGACCTCCAGGCGATTGCCCAGGCCCAGGGCGTTGAACGCTTGTCATTCGGCAGCCTTGATCTGGGCCTGGACCTGAACTTGACCACCGGCAGCCATGCCGCCGAAGAGATCCTGAGTCACGCTCGATACGCAGTACTGCTCGCGACTCGGGTGGCTGGCCTCGCTCCGGCGCTGGATGGTGTGTTTCCTTCCATACAGGACACCGTCGGCCTGCACAGCACCGTTCAGTTTGCCCGCGACATGGGGTTTGGTGGCGCGTTATGTATCCATCCGAGTCAGGTGGCAATCATCCATCAGGCGTTAAAACCAAGCCCTGAAGAATTGCTCTGGGCGCAACGCATTATCGAAGCCGCCAGCTCAGGTGAAGGCGTCTTCGTGCTGGACGGGCAAATGGTCGACGCACCGGTCATTGGTCGCGCGCACTCCATTCTGGCGCGCGCGACCTGATTCAGCGGCGGCAGTTTGCTTCGAAGCTGCGCAATCATTCCCACCTCGCAGGATGGTGTCATGACTAACGTTTCCAGCCTTACCCATGCCATTTCGACCAACCCCGCCAATGGCGAGCAGATCGGCCACTACCCCCTTCGAAACACGGCCCCGCCATGCTGACCGCCAAAATGGCACCACCTAATCCATTTCGATCAGGAACAATTCCTTGCGGGTTTGCTTGCGCTTGCCGGCGTACTCGGCGTCGGCAAAGTTCATTTGGTTCATCGGGAAACCAGTGCAACGGGATCGGCGTATTTCACCAGAAACGGGAAGTCTTTTGCAGACCATCCCCAGGGAGGGAGAGTCCTGTAGATTGGAAGTCGGGACGCAGAACAGCAACGACGTGTTCTAAGAATCGCCTGATGTCCATCGACATTTCAGTTGATTAGGCTGCAACGCTCCCTGGCCACCCCGTATAGCCCTTTTCAATGAAGCGTTTAAAACTACAGCGCCCCCTGCTTTCTTTTGTCGCGGCGACGTTGCTGGCCTGCACGTCTGACGCCATGGCCGGGAGTTGCACAGCCATCAAATCCACCACCGAAACCCTTAACTTCGGCGCCAGCCTGGCCAACGGCAGCCTGACGATCCCCGCTGACACGCCCGATGGCACCGTGGTCTACCAGGACACCGTGCAAGGGGCCGCTCATCTCTGGAAGTGCACGCTGGCTTCGCAATATGGCGTACTCCTCAATCCAAAGCTGGGCAACGTAACTGGCTGGGCAACGACCTTCCCTTTAGGCAAAACCGGACTGTCATTCCGCATCTGGATAGAGTCGATGAATCGCTATGAAGGGTCTTTGCAAACGATCTCTGCGAACGCCGCCTATGGCATCGGTTCCGGCGGGGTGCGGCTGGAAATCGTCAAGACTGGCAAGCTGGCTTCGCAGGTCAGGATCGATGCGGGCGCCTTGGGCAGCCTGCAAGACGATGATCTGATCCTGAAGAAATTCAATCTGACCAACCCCATCGTATTGAATGCAGCCTCCTGCCAGACCCCGTCCGTGCCGGTCGCCATGGGTGACGACTATCACCTGCTCGACTTTCGCGAGACTGGCGCGACCCCGCGCACGGTGCGTTTCAATATTGGCTTGAACCAGTGCCAGACCGGCATCAAGAAAGTGACCTACTCGCTCAAGGCCAACACCCCGGTCATCGATTCGGCAAAAGGCATCGTCGCGCTCAATGACAGCTCCACCGCCAAGGGCATCGGCCTGCAATTGATGAATGACGCCGGGCAGCCCATGGCACTGGACACCACCTACCCGTTCGACGCTTTCACCACCACCGGCACCGACTTCAAGATTCCCTTGTCGGCCTCGTATTACCGTCTGGCGACGGATGAACTCAAGGCCGGCAGTGCCAATACCGAAGTCACCTTCATCGTGAACTACCTGTAAAAACTAAGGATCGTCTGATTCTCCCGGCGCCTGGCCACCCCTACAGTGCCGGGATGAGATTAAAGAATTACCTCCATCAGATCAGCCCGATCCTGTCCTCACCCGATGCTGCGCGTCGCCTGTTGCGCATGTTTGCCCTGGTACTGCTGGTGGGCATTCTGGGCGGCGTGTACAGCTTCCTGCTGTTTACCTTCAACAACGAAATCTCCCAGCGCCGCAGCTACATGAGCAGCGCCATCGCCGAGGCCCATACCTTTTTCACCACCCGCGAAGCGTTGCTGGAAAGCCTGAGCCTGTCGGCCACGCGCAAAGCCAAAATAAATGTGCCGGTGTCCGATGAAGAGATCCGCCTGCTGCTGGGACAAACGCCAGGCCAGCAATGGAGCATTTGGCTGACCCAGCGCATGCGCGACTACTTGAAGGCCAAACAGCTCAACCTGATCTACGTCAGCAGCGGTACCGACGCCCAAGTGTCACGGCTGTATAACGTGACCTCGCAGGCTCGCGACTTTCCCCAGGCCATGCTGAACCAGCTGGAAACCCTCAAGCACCACAACACCAGCGCCCTGCAAGAACTCTGGCTGACCCATGCGGCAGACGGGCACTCGCAGCTGTACATCTTTATTCGCCTGGACGAACGCGACATCAACTCCGGCTGGCTCGGCCTGGAAATGGACGACCGCGAAGTGTCCAGTGCCTTGAGCGACCACAGTGCCGGCGAGTTCACCATGTTCAATTCGCAAGGCATGCCGCTCTTCAGCAACAGCCACAAACCACCGCCCGGGCAGCATCTGCCGCTCCTGCGGCAACAGGACTTTTTCGGTTTTGTCGGGGACGACTGGCTGCCCGAGCAGTTGGTGTTGCGCAAGCAATTGAAATCATCGGATTGGCAGCTCACCTACTCCATCGACTTGCTCGCGGTGTTGTCGGCACTGTGGCCGCAAATGCTCGGTGCGCTGGTGTTCTGCCTGCTGAGTATCAGCCTGGTGTGTCTGCTGACCCGGCGTCTGGAACACCGCTTCATTACCCCGGCGATCCACCGCATCCAGGCACTGGTGGAAAGCGAGTTATTCAGCCGCGACGTGATCCAGACCGCCCCCGTGGCGCTGTGCGTGCTGCGGCGCACCGACGGCCAGGTGGTGCTGGAAAACACCCTCGCCCGACAATGGCTGGACGAATGTGGCGAGCAACTGGGCGCCGGCTGGATTCGTGATGCCTTCGACGCTACCGAACCTTGCCTGACCGATTACTTCGAGACCGCCGATGGTCGTCATCTTTATCTGAGCTGCGCGCCCACCCGCTACAACGGCGAAGACGTGTTGCTGTGTGCGTTCAGCGACATCAGTGCGCGCCGGCAAATCGAAGCGGCGCTGGAGCAGGCCCGCCAATCGGCCGACGCCTCCAACGAGGCCAAGACCTTGTTTCTCGCGACCATGAGCCACGAAATCCGCACCCCGCTCTACGGCGTGCTCGGCACTCTGGAATTGCTCGCCCGTACGCAACTCGATACCCGGCAGAAAAGTTACCTGCGCGCCATCGAGGGCTCGTCCGCTACCTTGCTTCAGTTGATTTGCGATGTGCTGGATGTGTCGAAGATCGAGGCCGGACAACTGGCTCTGGAGTTGAGCGAATTTTGCCCGACGACGCTGGCGCAGGAAGTGGTGCAGGGTTACGCGGCAGCGGCGCAGAGCAAAGGCTTGCAACTGTATGCCTGCCTCGACCCGCAACTGCCGGATCGGCTGATGGGGGATGTCAGCCGCGTGCGGCAGATCCTCAACAATCTGCTGAACAACGCGGTCAAGTTCACTGATTCCGGGCGCGTGGTGCTGCGGGTCAAGCAGCAATGTCGCGAAGGCGAACGCGTGTGCCTGCAATGGCAAGTCTCGGACACCGGCAAAGGCATCGCCCATGACGATCAGGCATTCATTTTCGAACCGTTCTACCAGACCGAAGGCAACACCAACGTGGTGGTCGGCACGGGCCTTGGTCTGCCCATTTGCCTGCGTCTGACGCACTTGATGAATGGCACCCTGCGCATGGTCAGCGAGCCCGGACTGGGCAGCAGTTTTTCCCTGTGCGTGCCCTTGGAGCAATCCTCATGCAACGCATCCCCTGCAGCCTTGCCGGCATTGGCAGCGGACATCGTGTATGTGGCCTCGCCCATCCGCGAACTGGCCGACAGTATGAGCGGCTGGTTACGCCGTTGGGGTGCACGCCCGCATCTCGGCGCACCTGACTGCATGGAACCTGGCGTGACGGCTGTGCTGCTTGAGCTGTATCCCGCGCCCTACGAGCAACGCCCGAGCCTGCCATGGCAAGGGCCGCGGGTACTGGCCTGCGGCGACGGTGCCCACGAGCCACAGTTCAGCGGTGATGGCTGGAAGGTCAATCTGAACGATCTGGCCGCGATCCAACGGGCGGTTCGCCAGGCCCAGGGCGGCCAGATTGCCCGGCACCCGGAACAACGAGAACCCCATGCGTTGCTAACGTTGCGCCTGCACATCCTGGTGGCAGAGGACAACGTCATCAATCAACTGATCCTGCGCGATCAGCTCGAAGAGCTTGGCTGCACGGTGGCGTTGGCCAGCGATGGCGAGGAAGCGTTGTCGCTCTGGCACGAAGGTACATTCGACATCGTCCTCACCGACGTCAACATGCCCAGACTCAACGGCTACGACCTGGCCGAAACCCTGCGACGTCAGGGCTGCACCACCCCGATCATCGGCGCCACCGCCAACGCCATGCGCGGTGAAGACGCCCTGTGCCTGGCCGCCGGCATGAATCACTGCCTGGTCAAACCTTTTACGCTGCGAGCCTTGTTCGCTGTCCTGGCTCCCTACGAACGAGTTGCTCATGAAGCCCTGTAGCATTTTGATAGTCGAAGACCACCCCTTCCAGCACCGGTACTTGCAGAACCTGTTCAACGAGTTGGGCGACTTCGACGTCGTGTGCGCCAGGGACGGCGAAGAAGCACTGGCCTGTCTGAAAGAACGCGACTTCGACCTGGCACTCACCGACCTGCTGATGCCGGGCATGGATGGCGTGCAGTTCATACAGGGCCTCGCTGCGCAACGTTCGCGCCCCGCGCTGGCAATCATGAGCGCTGCGTCACGCCGCATGTTGATGGGCGCCAGCCTGGTGGCGAGCAACCTGCAAGTGAAAGTGATCGGACTGATTTCCAAACCGGTGAACACGGCCGCCCTGCGCTGCCTGATCGATCAGTTGCAGGCGCTGCGCCAGACGGTACCGCCCAAGACCGGCGAAGGCATCGACCGCCAAAGTATTTTGCACGCCCTCGACAACGGTGAACTGCAAGCCTGGTTCCAACCCAAGAAAGCCCTGAACAATGGCCGGATCGTAGCCGCTGAAGCGTTGGTGCGCTGGGTTCATCCCGAGCATGGCACACTACTGCCCGGCGCATTCCTGCCGGCGCTGGTCGCCTTTGGCCTCGAAGAGCGCCTGCTGTGGCGCGTGCTGGAACAAGCGATTGCCGCCCAGATCGCCTGGCGGCAGCAGGGTTATGACATTCCGGTTTCGATCAACCTGCCCACGCATTTGCTCAACAGCCACGATCTACCCGACCGCATCCTCGCTTTCGTGCTTGCCCATCAAGGCTTGCCTGCACGGATCTGCTTCGAATTGATGGAATGCTCGGTGCCCGATGACATCAGCAACTTCTACGCCGGTGCCTGCCGCTTGCGGATCAAAGGGTTCGACCTGTCCCAGGATGATTTCGGCAAGGGCTACAGCTCCTACATGAATCTGGTGTCGGCACCCTTCACCGAATTGAAGATCGACCGCACACTGGTGCAAAGTTGCAACGCCAATCAGGAACTGGCCCAGGCGCTGACCAGCATTGTCAGCCTGGGCCGCCAGTTGGGACTGACCGTGGTGGCTGAAGGCGTAGAAACTGCGCAGGAGCTTGCTCTGTTGCGTAAAATCGACTGCACTCAGGTTCAGGGTTTCCTGATCTCCCACGCCGTGTCTTCGGATCAGTTCCAGCAACTGCTGACCCATGACGGACCGGCGARCGCTTATTGACCCGCAAGCGGGTGTTGACGAGCGTCATTTTCTATCGAGGTCACTGTGTCAAAAGGCTCTTACTTCATCGCTGGCCAGGCGCTGTAATGCCACATCCCAATGCCTTCCTGGAGAAACTCGCCAGCAGTTCATCGCGCCTGAACAAGAGCTTGCTGGTGCTCGGCGCTCTGGTGTTGCTGTTGCTGGGTATCAGCTACGTGGGGGTGATGCGCATGATCGAAGAACAGCGCGATACCCTGCAGTTTCATTTTGCCCGGCTGATGGAGAATGTCCGCGAACAGGAAGTGTTCCTGCAGGATATCTCCCGGGAAAGCACAAAGGGCAAACGGCTCCCCATAGCCATGTTGCCACCCTACATGCAAAAACCTCTGCCCGAAGAAGGCCCGAACATTTACGAGGGCCGCGGCCTGCCGTTTTCGCTGCCCTACAGCTTGAAGATCAATCCGCAGAGGATTGCCCCCGATCAATACGTCAAGGTCTTCGCGCTGGGCACCTACCTGGCCGCCTACTACAGCGCGTACTGGTCGGCGTCGCACTATCAGTCGCCCCAGGTCATCCTGATCAATGGGCCCGACAACTTTGATGTGGCCGTGCCGGCCGCCGGGCGTTTGCGCGGTGCGGGACAGATGCAGATTGGCGCGCTTGTCGAGGCGATGACCCAAGTGAACAAGCGCGATCAGAACTCGTCACAGCCCGATTTTCAGGTGCACTGGGAGCCCTACTCATCCGGTCAGGATGACAGGGCCGCGCCGACCCTGTTGGCCTACGTGAACATCAACCTGTCCAGGACCGCACTGACCGTCGAGGGGGCCGACACCCGGGTGGTGCTGGGCTCGCTGCTGAATCTGTCCCAGGTCAATAACATCGAGCGGCTGATGCAGTGGTCGATCTACGACGACTTCACCTTGATTACCCCCACCGGTGTGGTCCTGACCGGCGCCCTGAAACCCGGGCAGACGCTGCACGAGGACGTGAATTTCAACCGCGACGGCCTGGTGTTCAAACTGACCAGTCCCGGCGAGTCACACTGGACGGCGATCTACGTCATCAGTGTCCAGAGTTTCCTCGATTACGCGCTGTGGCCATTGCTGTGCCTGGTCGCACTGGTGGTGGCGATGCTCGGTTGCGGTCGGGCCATCAATCGCTGGTACCGGACCCGGGTCATCCTGCCCGCCCAAAGCGCGCACGCCAGCATCGCCGAAAGCGAGGCGTTCAGCCGCGCGGTCATCGACACGGCGCCGACCGGCCTGTGCGTGATCCGTCGCAGCGACCACCGCGTGCTTCTGGAAAACCAGCGCGCCCAGCAATGGCACGACACCCGCGAACTCATAAGCCTGCTCAACCAGCAGCCGCCGACCGAATCCGGCCACGCGGACCTAGAGATTGACCGGCGCCACCTGCACGTCGCCTTCGTGCCCACCCGCTATCAGGGCCAGGATGCCTGGTTGTGTGCGTTGCATGACGTGACCCGGCATATCGAAGACGCGGCGGCACTGGAAGATGCGCGTCAGGCCGCTGACTCGGCGAATCAGGCCAAGAGCCGGTTCCTCGCCACCATGAGCCATGAGATTCGTACCCCTCTGTATGGCGTACTGGGCACCCTGGAACTGCTCGGCCTGACCCCGCTCGCCCCGCGCCAGCAGGATTACCTGCACACCATCCAGCGATCCTCCGCCACGTTGTTCCAACTGATCAGCGATGTGCTGGATGTCTCGAAGATCGAAGCCGGGCAGATGACCCTCGAGCTTCAGGATTTCTGCCCGCTGGAGCTGACCGAAGACACCGTGCGCACCTACAGCGCCTTCGCCCGGTCCAAGGGCCTGCAACTCTATGCCTGCATCGAGGCGACGCTGCCGGATCGGCTGCACGGTGACCCGTTACGGATTCGCCAGATCCTCAACAATCTGCTGAGCAACGCGATCAAGTTCACCGACAACGGCCGCGTAGTGCTACGGGTACGGGTGCTGGAAAGCGTCGACGGCCGCGTCAACGTGCAGTGGCAGGTCAGCGATTCGGGGGTGGGGATTTCCCTGGGGCAACAACAGCAACTGTTCGCCCCCTTCTATCAGGTCAACGATGCCACCGAACAGGCCGGTGCCGGTCTGGGCCTGGCCATTTGCAAATGGCTGTGCGAATTGATGGCGGGCCAGTTGAACGTGGTCAGCGAACCCGGACTGGGCAGCAGCTTCACCCTGCAACTCGCGCTGGAGCGAGCGCCCGGCGGTCTGGCCGATTGCCCCGCATTCAGCCCCGGCACCCCCGCCGTCTATGTGCGCGCGCAGGTCACTGAGCTGGCACAACACCTCATCGCCTGGCTCAACCGTTTTGGCCTCGACTGCCGCCCGCTAACGGTCGATACGCCAGCGCCATCGGCGCTGCTGGTGGAGCTTTCACCACTTGCCAACAGGCCGCCCTGGCCCGGCCAAAGGATCATCGCCACACCGGACGGCCCTAACCCGTCGCAGTTGCGCGGTACCGACCGGGAAGTCGACGCCCACGATGTACGCGCCATTGCCTGGGCCATTTACCTGGCACAACACGGCGCCAGTACCGACAGCCGTCCTTTGCAGCCAGAAAAGACCCGGCGCTTGAATCTGCAGGTAATGGTGGCGGAAGACAACGTGATCAACTCGGCAATCATCAAGGAGCAATTGGAAGTGCTGGGCTGCTCGGTGGTGGTCGCGGCCAATGGCGAACAGGCCCTGGCGCAGTGGTTGCCCGGGCGCTTCGACCTGGTGCTGACCGACGTGAACATGCCTGTCATGAACGGCTACCAATTGGCCGAGGCGCTGCGTCAACAGGATGAAACGTTGCCGATTATCGGCGTCACCGCCAATGCCCTGCGCGAAGAAGGCGAACGCTGCGCCGCCGTCGGCATGAACGCCTGGATGGTCAAGCCGCTGAACCTCGCCACCTTGCGTGCGCACCTGGAGAAACATTGCAAAATTGCCATACCCGCCGCCATCGCCATGCCAACACAGCTGTCGCCGAAAATGCGCGAACTGTTTGTCACGACCCTGCGCCAGGACATACACGCCACATTGACTGCGCTGGACAGCGCCGATGCCAATAGAGTGGCGCAGCAACTGCACAGCATGGCCGGTGCGTTGGGTGCGGTGCAGATCGATGCCATGGCCACTACGTTTGTCGAGCTGGAGTGTCGTTTGAACGGCATGGCCGTGACGACCGCCCTGAACCTGGAAGTCCGCCAGAATCTCACTCGGTTGAATGATTTACTGGATACCCTCGAATAATTTCACTCTGGATAATCACCCATGGAAACCCTCAATGTTGTCATTGCCGATGACCATCCCATTGTACTGGTGGGGGTACGTGAGCTGGTTGAGCGTGACGAACGCTTTCGCGTGGTGGGCGAAGCCGTTTGCTCCAACGAGCTGATCAACCTGCTCGAAAACAGACAGGTGGACCTGGTCATCACCGATTTCAATATGCCCGGCGACTCGCCCTACGGTGACGGCCTGAAACTGGTGGAATACCTGACGCGGCGCTTCCCCACAGTCCGTGTGCTGGTGCTGACCATGATTTCTAACCCCTTGATCCTGACGCGCCTGCAAGAACTCGGGGTTCTGGCCATCATCCAGAAAAACCAGCTGCATATCGAAATCGAAGCGGCGCTCAAGGCCATTGCCCGGGGCAACCCGGTTCGCAGCAACGGGCAGCCGCCGACGTCAGTGATTGACGACGGCGCTGACCTGGACGAGCGATTTACCCGGCTGTCACCCAAGGAACACGAAATACTGCGTTTATTTGTCTCTGGATTAGGCGTCAACGAGATTGCACGGGGATTAAACAGAAGTGCCAAGACCATCAGCACTCAGAAAATATCAGCCATGCGTAAACTTGAAGTCAGCAGCGATCGGGACTTACTGACTTACTGCATAGAACGCAACTTATTCAACTAGCAGGAGACTTCACCAAACTTCAAACTGGCTTCTAGGAATCGTCTGATGTTCCACCAGGAGTCAGCGCTATATCGTGTTGTTTTAACCCCACCGATGGTAAACAACATGAAAAAGCTGTCTCGCGCACTTCTCGCCCTTTCGATATTCGCCGCTGCAGGTAATGCCCTGGCAGCCGACCCACCGGTTAAGCCAACCAAGGCCGGCAGCGGCACCATCAACTTCACCGGCACCATCAACAACGATGCCTGCTCCGTTGAAGGTGCTGCAAAGAACAAAAACATTTCGGTAGCCATGGGTGAAGTGTCGATCAAGGACATGGGTACGGCCACCGCGCCTAAAGGCAACGGCACGCTGAGCGTCGAAAACTTCGACATGAAGATCAACTGCAACGCCGGTACCAAGGTGGCCATGATTTTCGAACCCACCAAAGGTGCAGGTTCGGGCATCGTTACCGGTACCAAAGTGCTGAAGCTGATCGACGGCATKGGCGCCGCCAAGAACATTGGTATCGCCTTGCTTGACGCTAACGGTGCATTGATCGACCTGAGTTCGCCGACCACGGCGAAGATCGAAAACACCCTGCAAGACAGCAACACCACGCTGAAATTCTCGGCCGCCTACGTCACCACCATCGATGCGGCATCGGCCGTTGCCGGTCGTGGCGATGCCACCCTGCCGTTCACGCTGCAATACGAATAACCCGCGCGAACACTCAAGTCTGGTGCAGGGCCGGACGGCTCTGCATTTTCATTCAATTGCGCGGTAACCATCATGTTTTATCGTCACTCACTGTCCTTTTATGTGGGGCTGCTGGGCCTGCTCGTGGTCAATCAGGCCATGGCCGGCATTTCATTGAGCAGCACCCGCCTGGTATTCGACGGCCAGCACAAAGAAGCCGGTATCACCGTGCGTAATAGCGGTGAAGATGTATTGATCCAGTCCTGGATCGACACCGATACCAGCGAAATCAGCGCTGTACCGTTTGCCGTCACGCCGCCACTGGTGCGCGTCAGCGGCGACGAACAGCAAATATTGCGGGTGATCTACGAAGGCACGGGCATGCCGACTGACCGGGAGTCGGTGGTGTGGCTTAACGTGCAGGAAATCCCTCAAGCGGCGAAAACCCAGAACACATTGCAGCTTGCCGTGCGCCAGCGCATCAAGGTGTTCTTTCGCCCGGCGGGACTGAAAAACAACGCCTATCTTGCGCCGACCGAATTGACGTGGCGGTTGGCCGAGCGCGCCGGCAAGAGCATGCTAGTGGTGAATAACCCCGGACAGTATCATGTGTCGATTGCCGATATAACGCTGCAATCCGGCGCACTCAGCGAACACCCCTTTGATTCGATGATGATCGCACCCGGCGAACGAAAAGAGTTCAGTCTCAAACAACTCCACCACGCCAATACACCACGCTTGTTATTTAGCAGCATTAATGACTATGGCGCACAAGACCGTTATGGCGCGCAACTTTCCAACAGTGCCGATTCCAGGGCCAGTTTGAATAAAGAATCCCCATAACTCGCGTGCCGCTTTCACAGCCGCACTTTCACTGTATTTCTCTTCGCTCCGTTAAATCGTATCGGAGGTGATATAGGGTTCCTGCATGTTTTTACTCAAGCGCGACGGATTGGCGCCTTTATCGATTGCGCTGGTTTTCAGTTCTGCCTGCCTGGCTGAAAGCGATGAACAGTTCAATACATCGTTTCTGCAAGGCGCATCGTCCTTTGTCGACCTGCAATCACTGCTCGCCACCAGTCGCGTACTTCCCGGTATTTACCGGGTTGATCTATACGGCAACGAGACCCTGGTCGGCCGTCGCGATATCGACTTCCGCCGCAACCCCGGCACGGGCAAGGTCGAGGCCTGTCTGACCCGGGAGATGGTGCAGCAATTGGGTGTCGACATTGGCAAACTGCAAGCCACCGGCAAACTTGTCGGCGATGACCCGAACGCCTGCATCGACCTGCCCGCGCTGATCGATCACGCCTACGTGCGTTACGACGTGCCACGCCTGCGTCTGCTGGTCAGCGTGCCGCAACGCGCCATGGAGCGCGGCCGGCGCGGTTATGTCGACCCGGCCCTGTGGGACGAAGGCGTGCCCGCAGCGTTTATCAACTACCAGTTGAGCAGCAGCCGCAACAGCACCCAGGCTGAAAACACCCTGTCCAATAACGTCGGCTTGCGCAACGGTATCAATCTGGGCGCCTGGCGGTTGCGTAACGAATCGAACTTCAACAGCAGCACCGGCCGCCCCAACACCTTCAAAAGCAACCGCAGCTACCTGCAACATGACGTGACCGCCTTGAAGGGCCAGTTCAGTGCCGGGGATATTTTCTCGGATACCGACCTGTTCGACAGTGTGCGCTATCGCGGCCTGAAACTGGCTTCCGACGACGGCATGCGTGCCGACAGCGAGCGCGGTTATGCGCCGATCATTCGCGGCATTGCGCAATCCAGCGCCACCGTGGAGATTCGCCAGAACAACTACATCCTCTACACCGCCAATGTGCCGCCGGGCCCGTTCGAGATCAGCGATATCTACCCCAGCGGCTCCAACGGTGACCTGGAAGTGACGATTATCGAAGCCGATGGTCGGCGCCGGGTGACGGTGCAAGCGTTTTCCAGCCTGCCGATCATGGTGCGCCAGGGCCAGTTGAAGTACAGCGTCTCGGCCGGCCAGTACAACAGCAACAGCGATGATCAGAAGTCACCGCAGTTTGTCAGCAGCACCCTGGCTTATGGCGTCAGCAGCAACCTGTCCGGGATCGTCGGGGTACAGGCGACGGAGAATTTCCAGGCGTTGTCCGTGGGTGCGGGTCGCAACACGCCCATCGGTGCTGTCTCGCTGGACGTGACCCACTCCAGCAGTCGCACCTTCGGTCAGGCGGACAAGGGCAACAGCTTGCGCGCCCTGTATGCCAAGACCTTTACCAGCACCGACACCAATTTCACGCTCGCCGCCTACCGCTACTCGACCGAGGGCTATCGCACCCTCACCGAGCACGTCGAGGAACTGAGCAGCGATGGCCAGAAACGCACCGGCAACTCGAAAACCCGCACCGACCTGACCGTCAACCAGAGCCTGGGGCGCAACCAGCAATATGGCAGCCTCTACGTGAACGCCAGCGACCAGCGTTACTGGGGGCGCGGCGGTTCGCAAAGCCTGTCGGCGGGTTACAGTAACTATTGGGGTGATCTGAGTTACAACATCGGGGCCACGTACTCCAAGGATGTCGGCAACTACGGGCCGTCGAACAATGACACGCTGGTCAACCTGTCCGTGTCGTTCCCGCTGGGCTCAAAGCCCCGTGCACCACGGGCCTTTGTGTCCGCCAGCACGCAGAAAGGCGACGACACCACCCAAGTGGGCATCAACGGCTATCTGTCAGAAGACAGCGACACCTATTACTCGGTACAAGGCGGGAACAGCAGCACCGGCGGCAGCACCGGTTCGGTCAACCTCAGCACCCGCACTTCGGTGATGGACATCAGTGCCGGCTACAGCCAGGGACGCGGGTACAACTCGCAGAACCTTAACCTGGCAGGTTCGGTCGTGGGCCATGCCGGCGGGATCAACCTGGGACAAACCGTGGGCGAGACATTCGCACTGGCACAGGTCGAAGGGGTGGCAGGCGTGAAAATCGGCAGCTTCTCCGGGGCGAAAACCGCCAGTAACGGCTTCGCGGTGGTGCCCAACGCGCAACCCTATCGCGTGAACTGGATCAACCTGGACACCCGTGATCTGGGTGGCGATATCGAGATCGAAAACGCGACCCGGCAAGTGGTGCCACGACGCGGTGCAGTAGTGCTGGCACGTTACGCTAGCAAGACCGGGCGACGCGTGCAGTTCGCCTTGTTCGACGCCCGGCACCAGCCAATCCCGTTTGGCGCGACGCTCGAGGACAGTACTGGCAAGCAGTTAGCGATCTCTGACCCTGGCGGCAAGGCACTGGCGTTGGTTGAAGTAGACGTAGGCACCCTCATCATCAACTGGCAGGGCCAACGGTGTGAGGCGCCTTATGCGTTGCCGAAACGCAATAAGGCGCTGAACTATGAGCGGGTGTCGCTGGTGTGTGGCCCCTCTCAAAAATCGCGCTTGTAAAAGATGTCCAGCGAACTGGCGACGCCGCTGGCGGCTTCCAGGTAGACCTTTTTGCTCAGCTTGTAGCGCAAGGCAATGGTGTTGGCCGGCTCGAACACACCTACGCCTTAACGACGGGTGTTGTCGCGAGTCACGGCTTGCAGATAGCGATCCAGATCGATCGTAGGAAATGAACCTGTTTTGACCGACTGTAGGAGCGAGCTCGCTCCGGGCGGCGCTCCGACGATGATCGTTAACGATGACGCTGGTTGGCAGGTGCCCCGCGGCGGTCTCGGGGGTTTTCGCGAGCAGGCTCGCTCCTACAGGGTTTGTGTACGGAAATAGCGCGAAGAATACCTCGAAACTGCGATCACACGGGGTAATGGGACAGATGCGCCTGCACAAAGCAAAAAACCTCGATAGCGCCGCTACTATCTCCATAAATGGGGCATTACACCCACCCAACCGGGCGTTTACCACCTGATTTGAGGAATATTCCCCCCTGACCCTTTCCCTCGCTTGAAATGCTCAGAATCAGCTTGTTAATTGATTTGAACTTTTTCTTCGCCCTATTGAAATGGCTCATTAGTTGCTTCCCCCCGTGGTACCCACAACAACTGTCGTCCCGGACATCATGGAGACGGCGGAGCTTGCCAGATTCGGCATGACGCGAGGGGTGAAAAATGAAACGCGCGACACCATCATCCAGCTCCATCGCCTTGCTACTCAGGTCAAGCCCCCCCTGTGCGCATCTGGCCGAAGATCATCCCGCCGGTGATCCTGATGTACACCTTCTGGAGCTATTACGTGCTCCGCGCAAAAGTGAGAATTGGTGATGGCTTCCACTGATAGATCAATTGCTCGAATCACGAAAAGGCCGATAGCCCTTTACAAGCAGCTCGCTCAGTTGAGCCTGATGTTTATTGCGTTGCTGATTATGCTGGCATTGTCCGCTGCACTGGCGATGGAGTTGACCTTTGGAGCGCTCTGACGTGTCCGGTAAATGAACATGGCCACAGTAGTAAGTGCCGTGATTTCCAGTCTCGCGCCAAGTGTGTTCGACCAGAACGGCCTGCAAGAACCCGGCGCGCATGTCCCGGCCGTCGAATACCACTGCGGGATGGACATCGATGTGAAGAAGGTGCTGGCCTGGCGCCTGTGCATGGTGCCAAAAAACTAAACATTACTCCTCGTTCAACGCATCGATGATAGGGCAAGCGGTTCCTCCGCCAACATCGCATTGCCGCACCAGCCCGCCCAGCACCTGCTGCATTGCTGCAAGGTCGGCCATCTTTTGCTCGATCAGGGCCAGCTTATGCACGGCCAGTGCCCGAGTCTCGCTACAAGTGCAGGCCGCATCCAGCGTCAGCAGTGCGCCCACTTCATCCAGCGTGAAGCCCAGCGCCTGTGCCCGTTTGATAAAGCGCAGCCGTTTGACCTGTTCCGGTAGATAGCACCGATAACCAACGAGCGGCTTTGGCGGCTCATCCAGCAAGCCGCGTCGCTGGTAATAGCGAATAGTCTCGATGTTCACCCCGGCAGCTTCCGCCAACCTGCCGATACTCATTCCTGTCGCCATCACACGCCCCTTGATTCTGTACCCAGGTACGGAGTGTAGAGTGACTCTAGGCTAGATCGATTCAATGGAGAAGACGATGGTTCAACAAATCGGCAAAGGTTCGCTGGTCAAAGCGACGACGAATGCGGGCTATCCCTCCACCGTGCACAAATGAGGCAGATATGAGCGCCGTCATCCTCGAATCCGTGTTGACCTGCCCGCATTGCAGTTTCGCCAAGCGCGAAGCCATGCCCACAGATGCCTGTCAGTTTTTCTACGAATGTGGCAATTGCAGGACTCTGCTACGCCCAAATCCCGGTGACTGCTGTGTGTTCTGCTCGTTTGGCTCGATGAAGTGCCCGCCGATCCAGGAGCAGCGCGGATGCTGTGACAACCGGACGAATGCTCCCCCACAAGTGGGAAATCCCATTTGTGGGGGGGAGATTTAGGGTCAGCTTTCGTCTGAAGGAAGTAGCCTGGAACGCAGCGCTAAAGGCCCAAGGCTGGCGCCCAAGCGTCTTCCACTCAAATGGCTTGATTATTGCCTTATTGCTCATACGAGCTCCCAACTTACCAGGCACCCATGTAAAAACAGCGGTTATGGGAGGTGTGTCATGTGGAATCAGCCTCTGATGCTTGTGGTGATCTACCTCACCATCACCCTCAGCATCGGTTGGTTGTGGTCCACTGCTATCCTGTATTGGCTTTGATCCAATGGGAAAAGTGAATCACCACCTGATCTTATGAACACAAATGACCGGCAGCTTCACGCCCTGAGGAAGTCAGTCAACCTGAATCAAGACTCTTGAAGATCGAGAAACACAAGAACACTAACCTATTGAAATTAAACAATTATTCGCCAGACCTGAATCCGTCGACTGTAACAGGTCCATTCGAATTCCATCGCCTGCGCCATCTTTATACGACAAAGCCCTGATTTTCAGGGCTTTGTCGTTTCCGGGGTCTGGAAAACCCTCCAGGCCCTCCCAACTTCAGCCCACACCCTGGATAAGCCCTACGCAACGGGAAACTATCGGCCATCAGCAGAATTGACAGCGAACCCCGCCATTACGCAGTGGTCATAACTGCTGATGGCATCGCAAATGAACAGTGGCCCCGGGCCAAGGCCGCAGACCAAGGTCGCGGACCAACTTCACTCACGAGCGATGCTTACGATTCACACACTTTAGGGTGCACCGGATAACCTCAGTGGGTTCGGTTCCTGCCTGACGCAGGCGCTTGCCGCTGCTCTCATCCAATGCTCCCTCAGCGGAGTACGCAAATGACTCAATCAATGCGGTTCTTCCTGTCGATGGTCCTCGCGACTGCATCATTGGCATCGGCTGGTTTCCTGAACAATGCCGGAGCGGCCACCGCCGAGGATCTGAATGCCGACTCTCGACAAGCGTTGCAAACGCTCTACAAGACCCATCCATTTTCCGAAACCATCTCGCACAAAGCCAAAGCCGTGCTTGTTTTTCCGAACATCATCAAGGCGGGGCTTGTGTTCGGCGGCAGCTATGGCGAAGGCGTATTAATGAAAGGCGCGAAAGTCGAGAATTACTACAACTCCGTCAGCGGGTCATGGGGGCTGCAGGCAGGTGCCCAATCGTATGGCTATGCGGTTTTCCTGATGACCGATAAAGCTGTGAAATACGTTACTGAAACCAAAGGCTGGGAAATCGGTGTGGGGCCAACGGTTGTTGTAGTGGATGAAGGGGTGGCGAAGAACCTGTCCAGCTCGACGCTGAAAGACGATGCGTACGCGTTCATCTTCGATCAGCAAGGATTGATGGCGGGGGTCAGTATCGAGGGAACGAAGATTTCTCTGATCAAGCGCTAAAGTCAGCCGTTTGATTGGCCATCGGGAGCGTGATGGCGGCCTTTGCCAACGCGGATGAAGTTTTCCGTTTAGGCTAGGCTGTCCTCACTCCTGGCGCACAGACACACTGGGTGATCAGGAAGTTACCTGGACGAGCCAGGCTTGCATCTGCCGAATCCACCGTTCATTGACGCAGGTCTAAACACTGAACGGCTGAATCCCGATAATGATTTTTCATATTTTCAGGTAGGCCTTGAATGACTCCTCAGCTCTTCCCGATTCACGGCCTCGTGAGTTTCACCCTCGCCATCCTCCTGCTTTTCCTCGGCAAAACCCTTGTCCAGCGCAACGCCTTGCTCCGTCAATACTGTATTCCCGAATCGGTGGTTGGCGGCTTTGTCTGTGCGGCGGTGACGACCCTGTTTTACTTCGGCCTCAATATCGAAATCGAATTTGATCTGCAAATTCGCGACACCCTGCTGCTGTATTTCTTTGCCGCCATTGGCTTGAAATCGGACATGCGCCAACTGCTCAAGGGAGGACTGCCGCTGCTGATCCTGCTGGTGCTCGCCGCTGTGTTCATCGTTCTGCAGAACGCGCTGGGCATGGGTGTGGCCGAGGCATTTGGGCTCGCGCCCAAGGCGGGTTTGATGGTGGGCTCCGTTTCCCTTACGGGTGGGGCGGGCACCACACTGGCCTGGGCACCGCTTTTCGTCGATAAGCTGGGAATCAGTAACGCGCATGAACTGGGCATGGCCAGCAACACCGTCGGCCTGATTGCCGCTTGCGTGATCGGCGGCCCGATCGCCAACCGACTGATACGTCGTCATCGACTGACGCCTTCCGGGGATGCGGCGCTGGAAGTCGGCATTTTCGAGCAACAACCGAGCAAGCCAATGGACTACTACGACGTGCTCTGGGCGTGGATGTGGCTCAACCTGACCCTGATGCTCGGCTACGGACTCAACCTGCTGTTGGTCGATGCGGGCATCACCCTGCCCAAGTTCGTCAGCTGCCTGTTCGCGGGCATCGTCATTCACCACATCGTTCTCGCCGTGATCGGTGATCGACGGCTGAAAACCTGGAGCGGCGCCAGCCTGGGTCTGTCGCTGATCTCCGATATCTGTCTGGGCATGTTTTTGACCATGGCCCTGATGGGGCTTCAGTTATGGCAGCTCAGCGGCGCATTGATGTTCATTCTGTGCGCCTTGACCCTGCAAATTCTGCTGACGGTCGTCTATACGTATTTTGTGGTCTTCCGCTTTATGGGGCGCGATTACGAAGCCAGCGTGATTGCTTCCGGATTCGGCGGGATTGCCCTCGGTTCCACGGCGACGGCCATCGTCAACATGACAACCGTGACGCAAAAATACGGTGCGGCCCACCAGGCCTTCCTGATCGTGCCGCTGGTGTGTGGCTTTTTCATTGACCTGGTCAATGCCGTGATCATCAGTATGTTCAGTGGGCTTTAGCGACCGGACGCCTGGTTTACTTGAAAACCGGCACGCTGGCTGACTCGTTTGGTTTTTTCAGGTACTCACGCAGCCGAGCGCCAATCTCGGCAATTTTCGCCTCCCCGGCACGCAAGGCTTGCGGGTTGGTATGTACCGAGTAGTTTCCCAGCGCAAGGTCATAGGGATGGGGTTGCGCTGAGCCGATCACGAAGACCGTATCCTTGTGCATGGCCTTGAGCGTGACGGCACCGCTACCTGGCTCGAAGATGACCATTTCTCCCGCCATGACCACCCCTGGCGCGCCAAGGGAACCGCGGCTGACACTCAACCACAATGACGCGTGCCCACTGGGTGGAACATAGGTCCAGGACTCCCCGGCGGGTAGCGTGACCAGCAGATAGTTCATTCCCGCGGGAGCGCGGACCGGGCTTTGGACACCCTGGTACGCTCCAAGAATCACGCGCGCCGGCCCCACTTCAGGCATCACGCTTGACTCCAGGTATTGGCTATCGACACTCGCGTTTTCCAACGCCGGCGGCAGTGCAACCCACAGTTGAAAGCCTTGAATCCGCTTCGATGTGCCTACCGACATTTCCTTGCCGTGCCAGACCCCGCCCCCGGCACGCATCCATTCGACAGCGCCATAGTCAATCATCCCCGAACCCGAATCAGCATCCTCGAAACGCAAATTGCCTTCGGTAATGACCGTGACAGTGGCGATGCCCGAGTGCGGGTGCAGTGGCATGCCGTTGATGAATGAGCTCTCACCTTCAAACAGGTCAAGGAAAACAAATGGCTTGATCAGGTGGCCCAGATCGGAAGGACTCATCAACCGGACAATCGCGCCATGCCCGCTACCGGTGGTGCGGTAGCTGATTGCGCGGGTAGAGCCGGAGGCGATACCGGAGAGAGGTTGTTGCAGCAGCGTCATGAAGATTACTCGCAGAAGAGTGGGAGCCTCGCGGCCCAATGCCTGAACAATAGGGCCGGACCGATTACTTGATTAGTCGATACAATTGGATTGCACTCGTCCACCAACACCAGGAATGCCTCGCCATGATCGACCTCAATGACATCGCCATGTTTGTGCAGGTAGTACGCAGCGGCAGTTTTGCCGAGGCGGCACGACGGCTGGGCATGCCACCCAATACCGTGAGTCGTCGCATCCAGCAACTCGAAGCGCAACTCGGCACTCGGCTGCTGCAACGCTCCACTCGCAAACTCACGCTCACCAGTGCTGGCCAGGGCTTTCATGAGCGTTGCGTGGGAGCCGTCGATGGCCTGCTCGAAGCAGGACAGGAGTTGATGACAGGCAGTAACGAACCCAGTGGGCTGGTGCGCGTGGCGGCTCCAGCCGACTTTTTCGACTTTTTCCAGATGGCGTGGGTGACCGAGTTCCTGGCCGCGCACCCGCGCGTGCGGCTGGACTTCGTGCTCAGTGATGCGAAGGCCGACCTGATCGCAGAACAGATCGACGTCGCCTTTCGCGGCGGGCCCTTGCGCGACTCAGGTTATGTCGGCCGGCAGATCCTTGACCCGCGCAGCGTCGGGATGGTGGCCAGTCCCTCTTACATTGCGACACGTGGTTCACCTTGCACGTTGCAGGACCTGGCGAACCACGATTGTGTGATCTCCGCGCATCCAGGCGGCCACACCACATGGCGTTTGGTCGGTCCCAATGGCGAGGAAGAAGTGCAAGTTGCCGGGCGCTTCAGCGGCAATACCGCCCAGGCACTGCGCAAGGCCGCCGTGGCCGGGCTCGGCATTGCGCTGCTGCCGCCCGTGATGGCCAGGCTTGAGGTAGAGGCCGGGACGCTTGTCCCGGTACTGCCGCAATACCAACCCAAAGGCTATGGCCTGAACGTGCTGTATCCGACCCGCCGGCAGCTGCCACTCGCCGTGTCGGCGTTCATCGGGTTGGTGATCCAGAAAATGAACACTACAGACGCACCGGTGGTGTATCGATAGCGAGTGGCGATTATTGCGTCAGGCGGACGCCGGAATTTCGAAGTTTGCCCGGGCCCACGCGGCAAACTTCGTCGGCTGTCGGCCGGCGACTCTGTTGGCCAGCGCGATGGCTTCGCGCGAATCTGCACCAAGATAAGTGTGGGCCTCAAAGTAGGCGAGCATTTGCGCGATCTCCTGGGCACCCGGGAACCAGCCGGCAAAAATTTCTTGCGGGACGTGTTTGAACGAGAAATGGTGCCCCAGTCGATTCAGCTCGGTGATCACCTCGTTGAAGCTCAGGAAGTCGCCGACCATCGGCAGATATTCGCCGTTCCCGGCGAGTCCAGGCTGCGCGAATGCCCCGGTCACGACGTGGCCAAGCTCAGTGATGTCGCCCATGTGAATGACGCGCTGCTGCGGATCGAGCGGTATTGCCCACCCAATGGTTCCATCGGTTTGCTGCTGCGGAGCCATTACGCCGAGCAGATTTTGATAGAAGAACGGCGCAATCACGAAAGTGTGGTGTGCAAATCCAGCGTCAGCCACGATGCGATCGATTTTTGCTTTGTCGGTGAAATGCGGGACATCGAGCTTGCCGCGGCTGATTGCCTCCACGTTTGGCAACGTTGACCAGATGAAGTGTTGAACGCCCGCAGCTTTCGCTGCTTGAACGGCCGCCAGCGCCTGCTTGTGCTCGCCCGTGCCCGGCTCCCAGGAATTGGTGACCAGAAAAACCCCGTGTGCTCCAGCAAACGCGGCTTTCAGTGTTTGCGGACGATCCAGATCCGCCAGCACCACTTCGTCAGCCAACCGCAGGTGCTCGGCCGGATTGCGCGTCAACGCACGGACCTTGAATTGACCGCTCGCCTGCAGTGCACGCACAACGGCGCCGCCCTGATGACCGGTTGCGCCAACTACGGCGATGAGCTTTTGGCTGTCTGACATGGTCGTCTTCCTGTGAATGGTGACTGCGTGGAGTAATCGGCGGGCCTCACGGCCCGATGCCTGAAACAGTAGAGTCGGGCCAATTGGTTGACTAGTCGGAACAATTGGATTGCACTCATCCAGCAACACGAGGAATAACCCGATAGACACGACCTCAGGTCAATTGCTGACACCCCATGGATCTACACCCCTTGTGGACTTAAACTTTGCATCTCCCTGCCCTCCTCGCCGATTGTCGTACGGGCTCCATGACTGAGCACGCCAAGTACCATCACGTGTCCGAAGTACCAGGCCTGGTGCTGGGTTCCGCACGCTTTGCGAATGTCGGTTTCGACCGCCATTACCACCTCGATTTCCACATTGGCTTTGTCACCGAAGGCATCCAGCGTCATCGATCGAAAGGCGAGTCGTTTCTTTTAGGTCCGGGCAGTATTGCCCTGATGCCGCCGGGTGAAATCCACGATGGTGTGTCCGAGGGCGGCGGCACTTATACGCTCAAGACATTCCGTCTGTCGCAGGCGCTGGTTGCGAATCTGGCCGAGGAGATCAGCGGTCGACCGAGAGAGCTTGAGTTGACCAGTGTGTTGCTGGACAACGCGCGCCTTGTCGGCCACCTGCGCGGGCTGCACGAAGCGATGCAACAGGCCGTTGGCCCCGGCAGCCTCGCGGTGCAGACGCAATGGATCACCCTCCTTGAACACCTGTTGAGCCAGTCACGGGCGATCAAACCCGAAACGATTACAGGCACGCTATCCCCCCTGCAATGGTCTCGCGTCAGGGACTATTGTTTCAGCCACATCGATGAGCGAATCACCCTCGATGATCTCGCTGGATTGTGTGGGCTGGGCCGCTTCCCGTTTCTCAAACAGTTCAAGCGGACCGTCGGCATGACGCCCCACGCGTGGCTGCTTCGCCTGCGTCTCGAACGGGCCTGTGGCCTGTTGTCGCGTAGCGGGCAACCGATCATCGAGGTCGCCCACGCTGTCGGCTTTTACGATCAAAGCCATTTCAATCGCGCCTTTCGACAGGCATTTGGCGTCGCGCCCTCCCGCTACAGGACATAGGGCGTCGGCCATCAGACGACCGTCAATTTTTTACAAGCGCGACAACCGTCCCTCTCCATAGGATGCGCCAATTCGGGCGAAACACCTTCGCCCGCACAGCCGAGAACTGGATGATGAACGGTGAAGCAAACAGACCGCCCGCTCTGGGTTTTTCAAGTGACAACATCGCAGGCGCATCGCCGGAGGTGGCGCAAGCCATCGTCAAACACAGCACGGGCCAGGCGAGCCCCTATGGCACTGACGAGTTGACGGCGCAGGTCCAGCGCAAGTTCTGCGAGATCTTCGAGCGCGACGTGGAGGTCTTTCTCGTGCCCACCGGCACCGCCGCCAATGGCCTGTGCCTGAGCACGATGACTCCACCCTGGGGGAATATCTATTGCCATCCGGCCAGTCATATCAACAACGATGAATGTGGCGCGCCCGAGTTCTTTTCCAACGGCGCGAAGCTGATGACCATCGATGGCCCATCGGCCAAGCTGGACATCACCCGACTGCGCGAGCGGACTCGCGAGAAAGTCGGCGACGTGCACACCACCCAGCCCGCCTGCGTCAGCATCACTCAGGCCACCGAAGTCGGCAGCATCTACACCCTGGACGAAATCGCAGCCATCGGTGATGTCTGCAAGTCAGCTTCCCTTGGCTTCCATATGGATGGGTCGCGGTTTGCCAACGCCTTGGTTTCGCTGGGTTGCTCTCCTGCAGAAATGACGTGGAAGGCCGGTGTGGATGCCCTGTCGTTTGGTGCCACGAAGAATGGTGTGCTGGCGGCGGAAGCCATCGTCCTGTTCAACACCTCGCTCGCCACCGAGATGAGTTACCGGCGCAAGCGCGCAGGCCATCTCTTCTCCAAGATGCGTTTTCTTTCGGCGCAGATCGACGCGTATCTGACTGACGACCTCTGGTTGCGCAATGCACGCCAGGCCAACGCTGCGGCCCAGCGCCTGGCGCAAGGACTTGCCGGCCTGAACGGCGTTGACGTGCTCGGCGGCACTGAGGCGAACATCCTGTTCTGTCGGCTGGACCCGGCAATAATCGAAGCGCTGCTACGGGCCGGGTTCGGGTTCTACCATGATCGCTGGGGACCGAACATCGTTCGCTTTGTCACGTCATTCGCAACCACCGCCGAGGATGTCGATCACCTGTTGAGTCAGGTGCGGCGAGTTGTTGATCATGTACAAAAATAGCAGTCGTAATAGTCGATGATTGATGGCGGCTGTGTTCGCTCAAATTCGAATGAGCACCCGCCACTGCGGTGTCAGGCTTCTACATCTCGCGATAAAGAATCATGCCTGCGTGATACAAAATCCCGTCGCGGAACTCACCATCAGCCGTGAAGCCGGTGTCGTCGACGTACTCAATGTGGTCACCTTCCAGCCAATACCGGCCCTGATAGGCACTCACCTTCCTGCCCCGGGCTTCATCGTATCGACCACCCGGTAAAAGCCCGTGGCGGATGAGCCCGTCCGCCGTGACCCACATACCGACGTACTTATCCTGATCAGCGGATTTTTTGACTGTCATGTTCAAGTCCTCCGTTCAGAATGCACTGGCGGTTGGGCGGACAATCAGTTCACTGACGTCCACATCGGCGGGCTGTTCAATGGCGTAAGCGATAGCGCGAGCGACGGCCATTGCAGGGATGGCGATCTTGCGGAACTCGCGCATCTCGGCCCGCCCGCCTTCGTCGGAAATACTCTCGGCCAATTCGGACTCGGTAACGCCAGGCGAAATCACCGTGACACGAATGTCCCCGCCGACCTCCTGGCGCAACCCTTCCGAGATGGCGCGCACTGCAAACTTGGTCGCGCAATAGACCGCCGCTGTCGGGCTGACGGTGTAGGCACCAATCGATGCAATATTGATGAACTGGCCTGATTTCTGTTGTTGCATCAAAGGCAAACCGGCCGCGATACCGTGCAAGACGCCACGAATATTGACGTCGATCATCTGGTCCCACTCAGAGACTTTCAACGCATCGAGTTTCGACAGCGGCATCACCCCGGCGTTATTGACCATCACATCGACCCGGCCATGCAGCTTTAATGCAAAATCGACAAACGCTTGTACGTCGGCTCGACGGGTGACATCCAACGCCTGAAAGTGCGCGACTCCGCCGCTCGCGTTGATCTCCCCACAGAGTATTTCGAGGCGTTCCGTGCGACGTGCCCCGAGCACGACATGTGCACCGTTGCTGGCTAAAAGACGCGCTGTCGCCTCGCCTATTCCGCTGCTCGCGCCTGTGATCAGAACGACTTTTTTCGAGATATTCGACATGACCCTAATCCCTCACTTGAGTGCCTGGTGACGCGAGAGCGGTGTCTCGCTGCCAGTCCAGATTAGGGATAACGGCGGCAGCCAGTTAGTCAGATCCTTCTGACAACTTGCCTGATCCTGTCGGGGATGACTGGCTACCACTTACTTCGTTGTATCGAGGACAAGCCGGCCACGTAAGTGACGGCCCATGCTTTTCTCGATCGCCACTTTCGCATCACTCAAGGGGTATGCCTCAACGTCGACCGTGAGGTGTCCCTTGTCGAACAGTTCGGCAATGAGCGAGAGCTGACGGCCATCCGAGCGGGTGGCAAAGTTGGCGGGGGTCACGCCGTAGTCGTTTGCCAGTGACATGTTCGGCAGGCTCACCGGCGATACCAGCACACCGTTTCTTTTCAGTACCGCAAAGGAACGGGTCTGTGTGTCGCCGCCCACCAGATCCAGTACCACATCGACGCCGGACACCAACTCTTCGAATGCCTGGGTCGTATAGTCGATGGTGTAATCCGCTCCGATTTCCTTCAGGTAAGCATGATGGTGTGCCGAGGCCGTTGCGTAGACTTCCGCGCCCAGGTACTTGGCAATCTGCACAGCCATGCTGCCCACGCCACCGGCCGCGGCGTGGATCAACACCTTCTGCCGCCGTTGCACACCCGCGTGTTCGGTCAGGGCCTGCCAGGCTGTCAGGGCCGATGCGGGTACAGCACTGGCCTGCAAGGCACTGAGCGATTTTGGTTTGATCGCCAGTTTTGAAACCTGGGCGATTGCTTTGGTCGCATAACCACCAACGATGTTGATGAAGCCGAACACTTCATCGCCAATGCTGAATTCAGTAACGCCCTGCCCCACTGCTACCACCGTACCGGCCACTTCGACACCCGGGGTAAAAGGCAGCGGCAACGGGATGAACGCTTTCATGGCTCCGGAGAGGATCTTCCAGTCAATCGGGTTCACCCCCGCTCCGGCGACATCGATCAGCACTTCACCGACGCCGGCCACCGGGTCGGCAATATCTTCCAGACGCAAAACTTCAGGGCTGCCGTATTCGTACACGCGTAGGGCTTTCATGGAGGCCTCGATCATTGAAAAAGAAGGGAGACAAACACTGCGCTGCGAGGGTTCGCCCTTCGCAGCGCGGGGTATCAACGACGGCGAGCGTCGAGGCTGAAGCGACCGGCACCGAAGGCCACGACCTGCAGCAAGCCACCAGCCATCGCGATGTTCTTGAAGAAGTGGATGAACTGGTTCTGATCGCCCAGTGCGTTATGGAACGCCAGGGCGGTAAACACGCTGAACACAGCCAGTACAGCTGCGACAGTGCGAGTGCGGTAACCGGCGATCAGCGCCAGGCCACCACCGATCTCGACAATGATTGCTAGCGCCAGCGCCAGTTGCGGAAACGGAAGCCCGACAGAGCCGATGTAACCGACCATCATGGCCGGAGCGGCCAGTTTCGAAAAACCGGAAAGGATGAAGATTGCGCTGAGCAGTACCCGGCCGATCAACGAGGCCGAGGCTTGGGTCACGTCGGAACGGCTCTGTTCAGAGGTGGCGGAATGAGCGATGTTTGCAGAAGTCGTCATGGGGTATTTCCTTCAGTTGGGTGCGATTCGACTTGAATCGCCCGGGTGAGGAAATGTTGCTCCTGGTCAGCTCATCTTAATAGCCGACTAATTTAGATCATTAGATTCGATTAAATAGGCAAGCCACTCACTCCACCGAATGGGAGTTCAATCGTGCAATCCGCTGAGCGAACGTCTGCAACAGGCCTGGAAGCGCACATTCGCGGTAAGCGCCTGGCGGCCTCCGACGAGGTTTTTTCCAACGATGTCCTGGTGCAGATCTTTAACCGGGAGCGGTTCGAGCAAAGCGTTATCGTTCCCGCCGTGGCCGAGCCGCTGATTGTCTGGGTGCTTTCCGGCAACGCCACCATTGAGGAACGGGAGGCAGGCGAAAACTGGCTGACGAGTGAAGTGACAAAGGGAGATTTTTTCCTGACCACCAGCGCCGAGCCCTACGAAATGCGCTGGCAAGTGACCAGTGCGGAACCCTTTGTGGTGATGCACATTTACCTCGGCCTGCCCCTGCTCGAACATGCAATCCAGGAAACCCGCAAGGCAGTCACCGGTTCGATTTGCCTGCGTGAAATATCCGGTGGTCGAGATGAAGCGCTGTCGGTGCTGTTCGAACAGTTCAGAGTTGAACTGACCACCCGGGGAGAAACCAGCCCACTGCTGATGCAAGGCATCGCCCAGTGCATCGCCGTACACCTGGCACGCGATTATCTTGATGCGCAAGCCGATAACATCGTTCAGCGCAACGCCCTGCCGGCCTTCAAGCTCAAGCGTGTGGTGAATGCGATGGAGAAGTCTCTGGGTGAGACGTTTTGCCTGGGGGATCTGGCCGACGCAGCCGGCATGAGCGAGTACCACTTCAGCCGTCTGTTCAAACGCGCCACGGGACTTTCACCCTCCCGCTACTTCATCAGGCTGAGAATGACCAAGGCCAGGCAACTGCTGATTGAAACCGACATGAGCATCATCGATGCCGGACTGGAGGTCGGGTACAGCAGCGCCAGCCATTTTTCCCAGGCATTCAAACGGGAAGTCGGCGTCCTGCCCAGTCATTACCGCAAATGAAAACGCGGCACGGCGCTCGCCGTACCGCAAATACAACCGGCCAATCAACTGCCCACGGGAATGCTCATGCCGCCATCGGCCATGACGACCGAGCCGACAATAAAACTGGCGCGCTCAGAGGCCAGGAATGCCACGATCTCGGCGATTTCATCGGGCGAAGCCGCACGGCCGATCGGTGCCGACTTGCCGTGCTCCTGCAGGAACCCCGGGCCGTCTTCCATGAAGTGATTGAGCAGATTGGTGACCACGTCGCCCACGCCAATCGCGTTGACCCGAATACCGTGCTCTATCGCTTCCAGCGCCTGGGTTCGGGTCAATTGCGCCAGTGCCCCTTTCGATGCGGTATAGGCTGCGATTCCCGGGAACGCGAAGTAAGAGGCATAGGACGCAATGTTGACGATTGCGCCTGACTTTTGCTTCATCATTTCTTTCGCCGCTTCACGGGAATGGAGGAACGCACCCGTTACATTTGTCTCCATCTGCCAGCTCCAATCCTCGCGTGTCATCTCGACCAGAGGCTTGTAGATGATTCGTCCGGCGTTGTTGACCAGCACATCGAGCTTGCCGAAGTGTTGAACGGCCAGTGCAACCGCTTTTTCCGCCGAGCCATCGACCGTGATATCCGCGACCAAAGGCACCAAACCAGGGCGTTCAAGTGCATTCACTTCAGGGTTGATGTCTTCGGCAATGACCTTGGCGCCTCGGGCATGAAACAGCTCGGCGATAGCTCGGCCGATACCGCTGGCGGCACCCGTGACAATCACGACTTTTCCGGCGATCTCGTTGGGGGTAGCAATAAAATCAGTCATCTCGTTTCTCCTGGCAAGAGAGCAGCTGAACAATTCCAGCCGCTGCGCATAGACCTGAACGTATGCGGGGTGTCGCTTTCCACGACTCAACCTTCGCCGATTGCGATCCGCCACTCTTTAGGAGCCTTGCTCACCCTGTCGTGGTTTTGCGCTTATCTGCCTGGCGTTTTATTTTTTCAGCACGCCGAGCTGATGCAACCCGGTCATCCAGTCCTCCATGTGCCAGGTGCGAACGATTTTCCCGTTTTTGAATTCATGGATATCGGTGGCCATGATGTCGATTCGCTGGCCGGTGGGCGCCCCCCCCACAAAGACACCACTTTGGATACCGGAAATGCGCGAGCGCACGATGACTTTGTCGCCGTCCTGCAACACCTCCTCAATCTTGATGCTGAAATCCGAGAAGGTGCTATGAAGATGGTGCAGCACTGCTTTGGCACCCTCAGGGCCCGGGGCCTGATTCGCGCCCGCTGGGATGTCTATCCAGTCTTTGCTCAGTATGTGGTCAATAAGGCTGGGGTCGTTCTGGTCGAAAGCGGCATACCAGAGTTCGACATCTCGCTTGTTTTGACTGGACTGCCCGCCGCTGACCAGTGCACTGACACATACCAGGGCAACGCAGAGCGCTGCCTTCCAGTTTTTTATGGCGTTCATTTCAGTCTCCCTGATGGTCTGGTTGAAACCGCAAGCCGGACAGGCAATCTAGACTGATGAAGCTTTTAGTAATACCGGGATAAGTTTGACCATTAAGTTCGAGGAAATAGGCATGATTTCTGATCCTGGAACACTATGCCTTCGACGTCATCCACCGCACGGATCTGCTACCGGGAACTGCCGCACGGTGGTTGATTGACCGTTTTGTTCAACAAAGCGCGGCGCAGGAGGCATCCGCTTGAGGGAGGAACTTGTCGATTTTCTGGAACCTGGAGATCGAAATTAATCGGGTTTTATTCGAGCCGGGATCCATGGGACATTCTTTCGACCAAGCCGCGGACAGCATTCGCTGTGCACCGGTCATCAAACCCTGGAGGCGAAAGATGAACCACGCTCAAGCGCTGCTTCAGGCGCACTTCGACACGTTTGTCGCCAACCCTGAAAAATGGAAATCGCTTATTTCTGACGACATTGTCTGGGAGCTTCCCTACGCCCCGAGCCTCGGGCATCCGACCCGATTGACGGGTCGTGATCAGGTGTTGGGGCATGTCGGCTGGTTTATCGGAGCGGTGCAAGACTTTCGCTTTTACGACCTTCAGATCAATGCCTTTGCCGATCATTCAAAAGCAGTCGCGCAAGTAAAGGCCGAAGGGAGGATCAAGACGACAGGTCGAATCTACAGACAGACTTACGTTTTGTTCGTGGAGGCCGAAAACGGCAAGCTCAGGTTTATCCGAGAGTACTTCGATCCAATTCCAGCCGCTCACGCACTGGACGAAGAGATCAGGCTGCCGTCCGTCTAGACAGTGGGCCTCTTACTCAGTGAATTCCGAGACAAGCCGGCGGGCAAGTGGATGATGTCCTGATAGGGGCCTAATCTGAATAGGTACGACCTTGAACACGCCTCTTGATACAGGGGAACCGGGATGACGGGACATACAGCACGCCAATGCTCGCCATGGCTCCTGCTCTCCCTGCTCGCCGTCAACATGGCGCTGCTGGCCGGATGTTCAAGCAAAGCCACCACGGCTCCACATCCTGCCTCAAACACCGGTTCAAACACCGGCTCAGTCTGCTTTGCAGAAGCACTCCCCACTGTCGGCGAAGGTGGCCTCGCCTGGGGCGACACCCTGGACATGGCTCGGCAAAAATCCCTGAGTAATTGCATACGCTATGCCGGCCGATCCGGCGGTACGCCGGATACCTGCCACGTGGTGATGGCGGAATGTAAACATTGATAGAGTTTTTCGTTTCTGCGCCGCTTTTGCCTTTTTGTGCGACAGATCCCACTTCAGGGGCTCCCGTTTCACACGCTCGTGGTGTTAGTTTGGAAATGTTTCTGATCAAGCGATCAGAAATTTCTTACAAACCGCCTGCAAAGGAATGCCCCCAGCAATGGATTTTTCACTCAAGCACCTGGCCGCGACCACCCTCATGCTCGCCAGCCTTTCGTCGTTCACCACCGCAGCCCACGCCAACATCACCCCGCAACAGAACGCGATCATCCTCAAGACCTTCAGTGATGCGTCGGTCAAGGATTTCAGGCAATTCCTGGAAAGTCTGGCCAAGAGCGATATCGCCAAGACCGACTACCTCGGCCCGGCCATCAGTGCGTTCCTCGACAACAAGACGCTTACTTCTGAGCAGCAAAGCGAAATCCATCGCCTGCTTGGCCTCTATGCACGGGTGAAATACGGCAGTGCGGCCACCGACACCTTGAAGGAGCTGGTGGCCATTGCAACCGTGCGCGTGGATGGCGTTGCCCAGCACGACAATCCCGAATTCCTCAAGATAGCCGAGAAAATCAAGAGCCTTGCCCAGGCGTTCAACCTGAACTTTCGCAACATCGACAACCGCGTCTATGAGATCTCCCTCGAAGGCACCGGCGATGAAGTCGTGGGCATTCACGCCCATGCCGATGTGGTGCCGGTAACGCCGGAGAACTGGGTGCTGCAGGACGGCACCCGCCTCGATCCATTCAAAGTCACCCTGGTCGGCGATCGCATGTATGGCCGCGGCACCGAGGATGACAAGAACGGCATCGTGGTGGCGCTCTACGCCATGAAGATCATCAAGGAAGAGCAGCTGCCGCTGGCCAGAAATTTCAAGCTGCTGGTCGACACCACCGAAGAGACCACGGGCGATGCCATCCCCTACTACTTCGAACGCAACCCGACGCCCAACTACAACCTGGCACTGGATGGCGGCTATCCGGTGGTGATCGCCGAGAAAGGTTACGGCACGGTCATGGCCAGCTTCGCCAAACGTAACGCTGAAGGCCAAGGCGCGGAAATCACCTCGATGACCGGCGGCCTGGCCACCAACCAGATTCCGTCGACATCGGTCGCGACCCTGGTGACCGACAAGCCCGCCGAACTGGCCGCCAGCCTGCAAAAGGCCGGCACTGATTACGCCAAGCGCAACGGCGGCAATTTCGAGGTGGCTGCCAGGGTCGACGGCAAGGACGTCAAGCTGACCGTCACCGGTGTTTCCGCCCACTCCTCCGAGCCGGAGTCCGGCGTCAACCCGGTGGCCAGGATGCTCGATTTCATCAACAGCCTCGACGACAAGGTTGCGCTCAAGCACAACCAGATCACTGACGCTGCCCGCTACGCCACCGACAACTGGGGGCTGGACTACCTGGGTGGCAAGTTGGGGGTCGGTTTTGCCGATCAGTTCATGGGCCCGCTGACCACTTCCCTGACCTATGTCGGGATGGATGACAACGCCTTCAAGCTCGCGGTCAACCTGCGCGTGCCGAAGGGCAAGTCGCCGGAAATGCTCAAGTCCGAAATCGCCGCAAAGCTGGACGCATGGAGCAAGAAGACCCGGATCGCACCGGCCTTCGACCTGTCGATTGCCGAACCGATGTACCGCAACCCCGAGGGTGAATGGGCCAAGGCCCTGCTCGCCGTGGCCAGTGAAAACCTCGGCATGGAACACAAGTTCGGCACCTCCGCCGGCGCCACGTCCGTGCATGAACTGCCCAACGGCGTGCAATTCGGCCTGGCCATGCCGAACGTCAAATACACCGGCCACAACGACAACGAGTTCAAGACTACCGAGCAGTTCCTGCTGGACTTGCAGGTCGTGACCGAGATGATGGGCCGCATCGGGCAATTGCCGAAGCTTTGATCCCCCTTCGGACCCGCCCTTCTGGCGGGTCCGGTTTGAGGCCGGCTATGCTGGAAACACAACTCGAATGTCGCGCTGATCCGCGCTCTCCAGGCCCAATGAAGTAAAAAAAGCATCATTCAGGCAGAGTAGCGCCCCTTCATCGAGGGGCGCGGCTCCAACATCAATAACTACAAGAACCCAATACGCACGATACATTCACCATCAGAACGGTTATTTGTTCGCTTTAACCGGTCCCTGATAGTAAGGCAGGCTGTCAATCCGTGGTGTATAGACCCCAGTGCAGACACTACGCTGAACATGCGCCGCGATCTCATCCATACGTGCAAACCAGACATCGCCTTTTTGCATCATGTATTCGATCAACTTCGAAACTTCATGCCAGCGTGCCAAACGGCCGGAAAGGAAGGGATGCCAGACGGGTATGAAAAGACCGCCATATTCCCATGCTGCATCAAACTCGGCCTTGAATACCTCTACGGCGCGTTGCGGCGACTGAATCGGCATCTGAAAATCAAGGTCGATACTGTGCATGTACTGGGGCCAGTCATCCAGCGCCCAGCTGGAGGGCAGCTCCACCAGCTCTCCAGCATTTGTGCGCAACAGATAAGGAACATCATCCCCCATCAATGAGGCGTCATAACTGAAGCCTCGCTCGATCAGCAAGTCAGCCGAGTGCTCCGACATATTGTAGAGGGGAGCCCGCCAGCCTCGCGGTGCCTGGCCCGTGAAGCGCTTGATGGTGTCGCAACCACGGTCGAGCCAATAAGCCTCTTCTTCTCGAGTCAGCTCGTTTGGATGTTCATGTATATAGCCATGGTGAGCAATTTCGTGTCCATTTTCGACGATCGCTTCAATGGCCTTGGGGTATTGCTCGATGCACCAGGCCGGAATGAAGAACGTTTGTTTAATCTCGAAACGTCGATAGGTTTCCAGGATCCTTGGAATCGCCACCTTCGGTCCGTAGTGCAGCATTGAAATACTGGCAACTCGCGTTGCTGAATCCTTGGGGTGCGCCACATGCAGAATGCTGTCTGCGTCCATATCAAAGGTAAAGGAGACGGCACAGCGTGCGCCGTTTGGCCAGACAATCGGGTTTTCAATCATGTTTAATCACCAATGGCTGCTGAATATCATTGATTTACCAAGAACCGTGAGCTATCCCGATATCAATACTCGTGATCGAGCAGCCAATTGGAATAATGCGTCAGTCCTTTTTCCAGCGACCATTGCGCTCGATACCCCAACTCCCGCTGCGCAGCACTCAGGTCCCATTCCCCATGCCGATCGAGATGCCAATAGCCATCGCCGATTTCTATGCGGGCATCAGGAATTATTTTCCTGATCAGTTCGACGGCCTCATGCAGCGTCCAGGAGCAGTCACCGGCAATATTAAATATGCCGCCCTTCGTATCTCTGGTTTCAGCCGCCATCAGTACAGCGCGCACAACGTCTTCCACATGAATATAATGGAACCGATGATCGCCGCCGGCAGCCAATTTGAAAGTTTCACCCCGATGAACCGTTTTAAGTATGTCCCTGAGAACCTGCGGCATTTTATTTTCAGGGCCATACACTTCAGCAATCCGCAGCGAGATTACTTCCATACCATAAAGATCATTGTAGACTCGGCCAAAATGCTCGGTGGCAACTTTGGTTACACCATAGGGTGTCGTTGGATTAGTCGGTGTTTTTTCATTGATCACACCTTCGAAGTGCCCGTACACCGTTTCAGAGGAAAAATTCACGAGCTTTTTAATGCCCGCCAGGCGCATTGCCTCAAGCAAATGAATGGTGCCATCGATATTCGCTGCCACTGTCGTAATCGGCAGATCTATGGACAAGTCAGGATGTGACATCGCGGCCGTATGAATAACACGATCAACCCCAAAGTCCTGAATGGTTCTGACGATCCTGGGAATATCGTACAACTCGCCCTGTACAGGGGTCATGAACTCCGACCTGGCCTCCGAGTAGTCACGATTGTAACTAACGACCTTAACGCCCTGTTCGCTGAGCTTTTTAGTCAGGTACCTGCCAACATAGCCCAAACCACCGGTAATCATCACAGCGCTCATTTTGTATCCTTCTTGTTATTAGAAAAATCAGAGCCACTTATTTGACTGGGAAATTCATGACTCAGTGAAGTTTAATTGCACGACACTCAACTAGATCGCGGCCCCGCCATTGGGGCTGACTACTTGTCCAACCATATAATCTCCCGCAGGTCCGGCCAGGGCTTCGACCATGGCCGCAATCTCGTCCGGTTTTCCGAAGCGTTTCAATGGAATGGTCGCGCGCGTCTCGTCGTTGTATTCAATGGTGTCGTTGATCAGCATGTCCGTTTCGATCGGCCCCGGTGCCACCGAATTCACCAATACGCCTTGTGGGGCAACTTCCTTCGCAACCGCTTTTGTCAGCGCGATCACCCCGCCCTTGGAGGCGCAGTACGCGGCGTAGGTCGGAAAGCCAATCAACCCCAGCTCGGAACTGATGTTAATAATCCGCCCCTGACCGCGTGCCAGCATGCCCGGCAACACGGCCTGCATACAGGCCCAGGTCCCCCCGAGATTGGTGCTGATCATCTGTTCCCACTGCGCCCAGGTCGTCTGCGCGACCGTCGCCGAAACCAGCCTGCCGGCATTGTTGACAAGAATATCGACCCGCCCAAAGTGGTTCTCCGCCTCGCGGATGATTCCGGCTGCCGCTTCGGGATGACTGACATCCGCTTGAACAGTGATCCCATCGCCACCGTTGTCCTGGGCAATACGTATCACTGCGTCCAGTTGATCCTTGACGTCGAAATAGTTGAGTACCAAATGATCGCCACTTGCAGCAAAACGCTTGGCAATTGCCAGCCCTATGCCCCTTCCCGCTCCCGTAATTACGACAACACGCTTCATAAGTTCACCCATGGTTTTAAATGAACACCACACGCAGGCGCCAATGTCCGGTTAACGCAGGCTGCAACATTGACCGCATGCGTTAACTTCGCAATCAGGACTCTTGCATTGGCGTTAGTACGGTTTGCCTGGAAATTCGCGACTGCCAAAACAGAATCATTGCGCCAGAAAGGATGGTCAGCGCGCCCAGGTACCAAGCGGTGTATTGATCCTCGGGCGAAACCGGATTGGCTCCGGCGGTATAACCGATGTATCCCAGTACAAGGATTGCCAGCGCAGCCGGGATCGATAGTGCCAACGCCATACCAAAACGTTGACGGCGGAAGGTCATGACAATGAATGCTGCGATAGCGGCCATGTAGGACATCACCAGCGTGATGGTCACGACATCGTAGTACCACGAGATCTTGTCCAGTGGCTTCCACCAGAGCAGTGTAATGGCGAGGGTCGAGACGATAATGCTGGCCAGCCATGGCGATCTCGATTTATTGACTGAGCGAAGCGCTGTTGGCAGATGCCCTTCCTCACTCATTCGATAGAGCGTACGCGCAGCTGCACTCGAAGAAATTTGCAAGCCGGCACATGCCGAAGTGATTACGACGAATAGAGCGATCCAGGCCATGGCGGGGGGCAAGTAGACATTCGCCACGGCGGCGATCGGCCCACCGTTGCCGTCTTCGATAATTGCCGCCAACTTCTCTACAGGCACCGCGTACTGCCAGCCAATCGCCGCAAGACTGTAAATGACGAATGCCGAAGTCAGAACGAGTAGCATAGAGCGCTGTACAGTCCGAACCGGAATACGCGACTCTTCGATATAGTTGATCGCCGAATCGAAGTTCGCGAGCATCCAGACACCGAACAGCACCCCCGGCCCGATCGCGGACCAACCAGCAGACCCTTCCAGCGTGTACATGGAAATCACTGACAAATCCGGAACCTGAGGATTGATGATTCCCATCAACCCGAGCCCGGCTACCACGCTGATCTCGAAAATCAGAAATACGCTGGCTACTTTGGCTGTGGCATTGACGCCATAGCAGGAAATGGCCAGGAAGATCAGAACCATACCCGTCCCGATCAGTTTTGCGTTGAGGGGGCCAGCCAACACCGGGAACAACGCCTGTATGTATTCGGTTCCGATAATTGCGCACATTGCCATCACTGCCATGCAGGCAACCGAGTACGCCCAACCGAGAATGGTCCCTACACGGGTGTGCAGAAAACGCGACGTGAAAGTGAAGACGCCACCCGCCGACGGAGCCTGGCGAGTGAGTGAGATCATGCAGAATGCCATGACCAACATCGGAAAGAAGTACGCAATCAATATGGCCAGTGGAGCGTGGTGGCCCGATATTGAGTAAAGAATCGACATGGAAGAAGCTGCGATCCAGCCAGGCGCATTGAAGCCCAGCGCCGAAAACGTCACATCCCTGGTAGTTAGAGTTCCCTTGTTTAACGCAGTATCCAGATCACGAACAGTTCCGTCACGGTCATAGCCGATGATTTCATAAAAGTTCATTTTTCAGGCTCTGATTAATAGCTATAGAAGATGTTGTAGCGTCAAACCATTTGAGTTGATTTGGACGCCGTTCTTATTATTCAACTAAGCAAAATGCAGATACTCAAAACCCGAACAAGCCAGACACCGACAGCTTATTCAGATTTGACTTACAGCGCTCTTTTTTATCGCTGCCCAGGAAAACCCTCAAGTCGAGATTATTTTTTCCAGCCGCCAGCAGTCACTTCAACTGCATAGCTGCGTGCGTGATCAGTTGTGGTGCTTAAACTTCTGAATGGGGGGAGGTCAGTATAGGAACAGCCAAAAAATACCTACCATCAGTAATTGCCGATGTTTAAATCTGAATTAGCGAAGTAAATTATCAGACGCCCTCAACGGCAACCAGCCACGCCCCCCCTATCAGCTCTGTACCTGCTGCAGGTGCTCATCGAGAAGCGTGCTGCCCGAGCTCCTGGGCAAGCCCGATGAGAATTCCTTCGGGCCCCCGAATGTAGCAGAGCCGATACGTATTTTCGTACCGGACCACTTTGCCGACGAGCTCCGCGCCGCGTTTGTGGAGCCTGGCGAGCGTGTCGTCGATGTCCTCCACGGTGAACATGACGCGCAGGTAACCGAGAGCGTTCACCGGGGCGCTGCGGTGATCGGCGACCACAGGTGGTGCGAGGAATCGGGACATCTCGAGACGGCCGTGACCGTCCGGTGTACGCATCATGGCAATTTCGACGCGCATGTCGCGCAATCCAGTGACACCATCTGCCCAGTCTCCTTCGATTGGCGCGCGCCCCTCGAGTTCGAGGCCAAGTTCGGTGAAGAACTCAATGGCAGCGTCGAGGTCTTCTACAACGATGCCGATGTTGTCCATACGCTTGACTGTCATGATCTCTCCTTGCCATCCAACGTAACGTAGCCGGGCACCTAGCTTGGCATTCCCAAACAAGACGTCGAAATAAACTGGACCAGCGGGTCCGATTGAAACAGCGAAAAGCGCTGCCAAGCGGCTAGCAGGGGGATGGTTCCGGGTGTTTCCGGCGCCCAAGCTGGCCGTGGATCCACGCTCACGTATTGAACACCGACACCACCTGTATGGAAGAGCGCTCGCAGCGCACCAGCTGCGCTGCCATTGTTGGTCGTTAACGATGACGCTGGCTGACTGAAGCCACCGGTTGCCCTGAAGTTTTTCGTCGGAACGCCGCCCGGAGCAAGCTCGCTCCTACAGGAGCCAGAAAAACAAAACCCCTACCTGCGTACGCAGATAGGGGTTTCGGAATTTAATCTTGACGATGACCTACTCTCACATGGGGAAACCCCACACTACCATCGGCGATGCATCGTTTCACTGCTGAGTTCGGGATGGG
>NZ_JBFREX010000039.1:0-56355 GCF_052114525.1 Pseudomonas sp. KB_15
AGCCTGCTCGCGATGGACTCAAGAGCGCTGCGTTTAGTCAGTAAACACGCGCATCGTTAACGTCCATCGCGAGCAGGCTCGCTCCTACAGGTTTTGTGTACAAGCCAAAGTCTTCACGCCAACGGCTGATGACTAGTCACGCAGTGAATCCCGCCACCGCCCGCGGAGATCGCGTMGATGTCGAGTTGCACCACCTTGCGGTCCGGGTAGAGTTCGGACAGCAGGTCGAAGGCTTTGTCGTCGGCTTCTTCGTCGCCGAATTGCGGCGCGATGATTGCGCCGTTGATCACGAAGTAGTTGATGTAGCCGGCAGCAAAGTCCTGGTTGTCCTTGCTGAACCGGCTGTTGCGCGGGTTGAGCGGTGGCGACACGGTATGCACCTGCAACTTGCGGCCATCGGCATCCGTGGCGTTTTCCAGTATCTGCAGATGGGCGCGAGTGACCTTGTAGTCGTAGGACTCGGGGTCGTTGTCGAGGTTGGCGATGACCACGCCGGGTTTGACGAAACGCGCATAGAAATCGACGTGGGCGTCGGTGATGTCCTTGCCCTTGATGCCCGGCAGCCAGATGATTTTGCGCAGGCCCAGGCGTTCTTTCAGTTCTGCCTCGACGTCGGCCTTGGTCCAGTCGGGGTTGCGATTGTGATTGATCCAGCTGCTTTCGGTCATGATCCCGGTGCCGTGGCCGTCCACTTCGATGCCACCGCCCTCGCCCACCAGTTCGCTGCGCTGGTAATCGGCCTTGGCGTTTTCGGCGACCAGGGCGGCCAGTTGCGCATCGTCTGCATGCTGTTGTTTGTTGCCCCAGCCATTGAAGTTGAAGTCCACGGCACTGAGGTCGCCGTTGCCATCGACGACAAAATTGGCGCCGATGTCGCGCATCCAGATGTCATCCAGCTCGGCGATCACGAAGGTCGTGTTGTGGCTGCCGCATTTGGCTTCGGCCAGGCGCCGTTCGCTCTGGCGACAGAACACGGTGACCGGCTCGTATTCGGCAATGCTGCGGGCAATCCGGCCAAGGGCGTCTTGCACGTGGGGCGTGAAATCCTCCCAGATCGCGGCCTGTGCGCCGAAGGCGATGAAGGCCCGCTGGTGTTTGTCACCTTCATCGGGCATGTACCAATTGCCTTTGCCGGCCGCTCGCACCGGCATGGAGGCAAAACCCAATCCCATGGACGCCACCGCGCCCATTGCGGCGACGACCGATACCTGCTTGATGAATGTTCGACGAGTCGGCATGTGTTTTCCTGAAATTCGGGGTTTGGCCGACCCGCGGGCCGGCCGGTGATCATTTAACGGTAGCGGTCTTGAACTTGGTCCAGGTGCGCATGCGTGCCCGCATGTCGGCCTGGGGAATGTCCTTGCCGGGAATCAGCCGCGCGTAGGTGGCTTCATCGAGGTAGATGTCCGGGTTGTTGCGCATCGCGGCATCGACGTCCGGCCGCGCCTTGGCATTGGAGGTCGGGTAGCCGGTGAAGTTGCTGATGGCCGCCATGTTTTCCGGGCGCATCACGAAGTTGATGAAAGCGTAGGCGTATTCCGGGTGCCGGGCGTCGACGGGAATGGCCATGGTGTCCATCCACACCGTGGTGCCTTCGCGGGGAATGCGGTAGTGGAAGATGGTTTTCTTGCCGGCACTGTCGGCCGTGCGCTGCGCCTGGGTCATGTCGCCGCTGTAGCCGAGGGACATGCACAGGTTGCCATTGACCAGGTCGGTCACCGGTTGCGACTGGAATTTACGAACGTACGGCCGCAACTTCATCAGCAACTCACTGGCCGCCGCCAGGTCTGCCGGTTTGCCGCTGCGCGGGTCGCGGCCGAGGTAGTTGAGCACCACCGCCAGCACTTCGTCTGGCGAGTCGATCATCGAGATGCCGCAATCGGCAAACTTCGCCGCCAGCTCCGGCTTGAACAGCATGTCCAGGCTGTTGACCGGTGCGCCCGGCACACGCTGGGCGATCTGGTCGGCGTTGTAGGTCAGACCGATGGTGCCCCAGGTGTACGGGACCGTGGCCTGGCTCGAATGCTCATAGTGCGAGCGCAGCTTCTGCAATCCGGGCTCGACGTCATTCAGGGCTGTGAGCCTGGACTGATCCAGCGGTTGCAGGCTGCCGGCACGCATCAGGCGTTCAGCCACGGTGTCGCCGGGGAAGATCAGGTCGTAACCGCTGCCGCCGGCGAGCATCTTGGCTTCCAGGGTTTCACTGCCATCCATGACGTCGTAGATCACCTTGATCCCGGTTTCGGCGGTGAACTTGCTGAGGGTGTCCTCGGCAAAATAATCCGCCCAGTTGTACAGCCGCAGGGTTTTCTCCTCGGCATGCAGCGCAGGCACCGCACAGGTCAGCGCCAGCCCCATGGCCAGGCAAAGCTTGTTGATCGTGTTCATGTCACACCCCTTGGGTTGCCCAGCGTGAGTGGATCTGGCGACCGTCCTGGGTCAGCAACGCGCCGTACATTTCCGGACGGCGGTCACGGTAGATGCCCCAGGTCAGGCGGTCTTCGCGCATGGCCGCCAGGTCCAGGGTGTGGACCAGCACGCCAGTGCTGTCACGATCTGCTTCGGCGAGCAATTTGCCCTTGTGATTGCAGATGAACGACGAGCCGTAGAAGTTCATTTGCAGAGCCGGGTCGGTGGTCGCCGCTTCCCGGCCGACACGGTTGGCCGCCACCACCGGCAGCAGGTTGGCGGCGGCGTGGCCGCGCATGGTCATCTGCCAGTGATCGCGCGAATCCAGGGTTGCACAACCCGGTTCGGAGCCGATGGCGGTCGGGAACAACAACACTTCGGCGCCCATCAAGGCCAGGCAGCGCGCGGTCTCGGGGAACCACTGGTCCCAGCAGATGCCCAGGCCGATGCGCCCGAACGCGGTGTCCCAGACCCGGAACCCGCTGTCGCCGGGGCTGAAATATTCCTTCTCCTGATAGCCGATGGCATTGGGGATGTGGGTCTTGCGGTACACGCCCAACAAGCGCCCGTCGGCGTCGGCCACGCTCAACGAATTGAAGTAGGCATTGCCGGCCTTCTCGTACCAGCTCAGTGGCAGCACCACGCCCAACTCTTTCGCCAATGCGGCAAAGCGCTTGAGCACGTGGCTGTCGCGATATTCCTCGGCCAGCGCCAGGTGTTTGTGGTGTTGCTCGATGCAGAAATACGGCGTGGCAAACAGCTCCTGCAACAGGATCACTTGCGCGCCCTTGGCCGCGGCCTCGCGGACCAGTTGCTCGGCTTGATCGAGGTTGTGTTTCAGGTCCCAGGTGCAAGGCATCTGGGTGGTGGCGATGGTCAGCAGCGTCATGGCATCAACCCCGCACCGGCCAGGCCGGCTGTTGCTGGGTGATGCAATGCACGCCCCCGCCGCCATGGGCCAGATGGTTGATCCGCACCGGCACCACTTCACGACCGGGGAACGCCTGCGCCAGCACTTCGGCGGCGACATTATCGGCATCGATGCCGTAGGCCGGCATGATGATCGCGCCGTTGGCGATGTAGAAATTGGTGTAGGAGGCGCAGAACACTTCGGCCTCGGTGTCCACCGCATCGGTGGCTTCATAGAGTTCGATCAGCTCGAACTGGCGGCCCTGGGCGTCGGTGGCCAGTTCAAGGGCGCGACGGTTCTCCCGGGCCACTTCGGCGTACACCGATTGTTGGTCGTGGGTGGCGTCCACCAGCAACACGCCAGGGCGGGCGAAGGCGCACACGCCATCGACGTGGCCGTCGGTCATGTCACCGGTCACGTAGTCCGGATCACCCGGCAGCCAGATGGTTTTCTTCACGCCCAGCAGACGGCTGAAGATTTCTTCGATCTCGGCCTTGGTCACGCCCGGATTGCGGTTGGGGTTGAGCAGCACCGATTCGGTGGTGATCAGCGTGCCCTCGCCGTCCACATGGATAGCGCCACCTTCGTTGCTCAGCGCCGTGCCGAAACATTCCAGGCCCAAATGATTGAGTGCGCGGCGGGCCAGGCTTTCGTCCAGATCGTGGGCCGACTTGCCGCCCCACGCATTGAAGCGCCAGCTCACACCGGCCACACCTTGCTGCGGGTGGCAGACGAAGCTCGGGCCGGAGTCGCGGCACCAGCTGTCGTTGACCGCCAGTTCGATCAATTCGATGTTCGGCCCGCACAAGGCTTTGGCGCCGGCGACGGCTGAAGGATCGACCACCAGTTTCACCGGCTCGAAACGGGCGATGGCATTGGCCACGCGGGCGAAGTCCTCTTGAACCTGTGGCAGCGTCACCCGCCAGCCCGACTCCCAAAGGGTCTTGTTGTGCGGCCAGACCATCCAGGTGGCGGCGTGGGTGACCCACTCGGCTGGCATCATCCAACCGCTGTTTTGAATTGCGTTCTGCTGCATGACAAGCACCTCTAAGTTAAGTCATTGTGTTCAATGAAAACTGCCTTGGCGGTCTTGGCATGCATGCTACGGCTGACAAAACGGGCAAACAAACGATGGATTTTGCAGGCAACTGATTAGAGGAACTTATCGATATGCTCAAACACTGGCCGCCCCTGAGCACTCTGCGCGGCTTCGAAGCCGCCGCCCGGCTGGGCAGTTTTCACAAGGCCGCCGAAGAGCTGCACCTCACCCAGTCAGCGATCAGCCAGCAGATCCGCAGCCTTGAGGCGTACCTGGAACAACCGCTGTTCTATCGCAGCGGGCGCAGCGTCAGCCTGACCGATGCCGGTCACGATCTGCTCAGCACCACCCAGGCGTTGTTGCAGCAACTGGCGGTGGGCATTCGCCGGTTGGGGCAGTACCAGAAACCCAATCAACTGGTGCTCAACACCACCCCGGCGTTCGCCCGGCACTGGTTGTTGCCGCGTTTGGGGGACTTCCGTCGCCAGCATCCGCAGGTCGATCTGTGGATATTCAGCACCGATGAAGTGCCGGATATGGCCAGCCAGACCATCGACCTGGCGGTGCGCGACGACATCAGTTCCCAGGCCGAATGCAGTTTCAAGGTGCTGCACGCCGACCGCCTCTACCCGGCGTGCCACCCGAGCCTGTTGGCGGTGCCGGCGGAACAGCGCACCACCCTGCATGGCGAGCGGGAAATGGACTGGAGCCACTGGGCGGTGGAATCGGGGATTGATGTGGGGCAGATGGATCAGGGGCTGAATTTTTCCGATCCGGGTTTATTGCTGGACGCGGCCTGCACCGGGCTCGGCATTGCGCTGGTGAGCCAGTTGCTGAGTCGGCAGGCGCGGGCCACCGGGCTGTTGCAGCCGATGGTGGAGCAAACCATCCGCGGTCCGAACTGGGCGCTGCTGACACATCGCGACAGCGAGAACACGGCGATGGCGCGCAGCTTCACTCAATGGCTGGTGGAGAACCTGGGCGAGTGATTACTGCGCCGGAAAAGTTTGCAGATAGGCCAACAGGTCTTCGATTTTTTCCGGGTCACTGAGGCCCCAGAAAATCATGCGGGTACCGGGCACGACTTTTTTCGGTGCTTCGAGGTAGGCGATCAGGGTTTCGCGGTCCCAGACCAGGTTGGCTGACTTCATCGCATCGGAGTACACGTAGTCCGTGGTGACGGCGGAATGGCGGCCGATCACGCCATTGAGTTGCGGGCCAAAGAAGGCGCGAGCCGATTCGCCGATCTGGTGGCAGCCGCTGCAGAGGCGCTTGAAGACTTTCTCCCCGGCCTGTGCATCGCCCGCTGCAAGGGTGGGTGTGCTGAACAGGCCTGCGGTGAGCGCCAGGGCGAGGGTCGGGGCGGCGATTTTCTTCATGTTGCGTTTCCAGTCTGCGAATGCTCGCTATTGGAACATGTCCGTCGAGGATATCCCAAGATATCGGGTCAACACGGACCCTGTGGGAGCGGGCTTGCCCGCGAATGCGATGTATCAGTCACCTACTGTGCTGGATGTGATGGCCTCTTCGCGGGCAAGCCCGCTCCCACAGGGACTTGTGTATGGCTTACTTTTTGGATTGGGTTCGGGATGTATTGAGCACAATAGCTGCCTGAACCAACGCCTTCAGCGCCGTTTCATCGATCTGCTCGCCCTCGCGAATATCGATGGCACGGCGGGTATTGCCTTCAAGGCTTGAATTGAACAGTTTCGACGGATCGTCCAGCGACGCACCCTTGGCGAAGGTCAGCTTGACCACTTGCTTGTAGGTCTCGCCGGTGCAGAGGATGCCGGCACGGGACCACACCGGCACGCGCCACTTCCACTCTTCGATCACTTCGGGGTCGGCCTGCTGGATGATCTTGCGAATGTGGGACAGGGTTTCGCCGCGCCAGTCGGCCAGTTCCCGGATTCGTTCGTCGATCAGCGCCGAGGCTTCGTTTGTTTCAACCTTGTCCGTTTTCATCACCGTCTGCACCCTCATCATGATGGTTGTGACCGATGAGGGTAGACGGTGTTCGAAGGTTTTCAGGATTCGCTGACTGACGGCGCCTGGGGCACGGGGCGGGTTTTCACGGTGACGAACATTTTGATGCGGTCGCCGATTTCCTGGAGGGTATGGCGGAACGGGTCGTGTCTTTCGCTGGTGGTCGGGTCTTCAAAGCTCCAGACCATCACTTCAGCGGTAAACGGCATGCGCGCGGCCTCTTCGGAGGACTTGTCGCACAGCGTGATAACGTAGTCGAACTCCTGGCCTTCGAAATCTTCGAGGGACTTGCTGCRCAAGCCGCCGGTATCGACACCGATGTGATCCAGGGATTCGAACGTGCGTGGATCGATCTCGCTGGCCTCGAGCCCGGCGCTGAAGGCCTGGAAGTCGGCAGGATCGATGTGGCACAGCAGGGCTTCGGCCATGGGTGAGCGGACATCGTTTCTGGCGCAGACGAACAGCACGCGACGGGGGTCGGTCATGGGTTTACCTCGACTGGCGGACTTTAGTGTTTGCTCATCAATCCATGCAACACGCCGAACCGCAGACCCGGTTCAGACGCAATCATATGCGTGATCCCGAACACCTTGAACGCCGCCAGCATCAGCACCAGACCGCCGGGCAAGATGCTCAGGCGATGGGTGGGCAAACCCGCCAACTTGAGGTGTTTCACATGTTTGACTTCCAGCAGGCGCAACGACAGGCGCAACAGGCCACCGTAGGTGATGCCGCTCTGACCGTCATCATTCAAGCCGTTGGCCTTGAGCACCTTGGCCAGCATCCGCGCCGTCCCTGAAGAACCGATCGCCTGCTGCCAGCCCATGGCGCGGTAACGGCGGGCAATGCGCTCCAATTGCACCGTGGCCGCGCGTTCGGCCTCCAGCAGCGCTTCGGCCACGATCCGCCCGCCATGGAAATAGTGCGCACCGAAGGTTCCGCTGCCGATGGCAATGCTCTCGGTGACCAGCAGCTGGTCGCCACGGCCGATGATCATTTCCGTGGAGCCACCACCGATATCCACCACCAGCCGCGTGCTTTGCGCCGGCAAGGTGTGGGACACGCCGGCGTACACCAGTTGCGCCTCTTCCTGACCGGAAATGACGTCGATGCGAAAGCCCAGGTGCCGTTCGGCACTGGCCAGGAACAGCGGCGCGTTGTCCGCTTCGCGCACCGCGCTGGTGGCCACCGCCCGCACGCGCCCGGCCTCGAAACCGCGCAACTTCTTGCCGAATCGCGCCAGCGCCTGCCAGCCCCGGTCCAGCGCCAACTCATCGAGCGCCCCGCCCTGCAGGCCTTCGGCAAGACGCACCGGTTCACGCAGGGTTTTCACTTCCTGGATGACCATCTGCTGGTTCCGTCTAACCGACTGGCCAATCATCATGCGAAACGCATTGGAGCCCAGATCGATGGCGGCAAACAGCGGGGCGTCTTTCATACGGGGTTCCTTGCACATTCATCTGCCGGCAGGCTGACGGCCGCCGGGCACTCAAGACGGATTGCGAGGATCTTGCCATGGCTTCGATGACACCAAGATGACACCAGCGGGCATCACCACTTCGTAACAAACTGTGACTAGCATCGGCTGTGCCACCCACGACCCGAGTGTCTCACCATGCTTTCCAATCAGGACACCTTGATCCAGCGCATTCACCGCGAGCTGCTCGATATCAGTGACGAAGAGCTGGAACTGGAATTATCGGAAGACGGACACAACCTGGACGCACTGTTCGATGAACACATTGAGGATGGCAGCGAGAAAGAAGCCCGGCGCCGTTACTTCGCCGAACTGTTTCGCCTGCAAGGCGAACTGGTGAAATTGCAGAGCTGGGTGGTGAAAACCGGGCACAAAGTGGTGATCCTGTTCGAAGGCCGTGATGCCGCCGGCAAGGGTGGCGTGATCAAGCGCATCACCCAGCGCCTCAATCCCCGGGTCTGCCGGGTGGCCGCCCTGCCCGCGCCCAATGACCGCGAACGCACGCAGTGGTATTTCCAGCGCTACGTTTCGCACTTGCCCGCCGCCGGGGAAATCGTGCTGTTCGACCGCAGCTGGTACAACCGCGCCGGGGTCGAAAAGGTCATGGGGTTCTGCAATGACGACCAGTACGAAGAGTTCTTCCGCACCGTGCCGGAATTCGAGCGCATGCTTGCCCGCTCCGGCATCCAGTTGATCAAGTACTGGTTCTCGATTTCCGACCAGGAACAGAACCTGCGCTTTCTCAGCCGCATTCACGACCCGCTCAAGCAGTGGAAACTCAGCCCCATGGACCTGGAGTCGCGCCGCCGCTGGGAGGCCTATACCAAGGCCAAGGAAATCATGCTCGAGCGCACCCACATCGCCGAAGCGCCCTGGTGGGTGGTGCAGGCCGACGACAAGAAGAAGGCCCGGCTCAACTGCATCCATCACCTGCTCGGCCAGATGCCTTATGAAGAGGTCGAGTTGCCGGTGATCGAGTTGCCACAGCGCGAGCGCCAGAAAGACTACTCGCGGGGGCCTGTACCCCAGGAAATCATCGTGCCGGAGGTTTACTGACTCAACACAGGACCTGTGGCGAGGGGGCTTGCCCCCGTTCGGCCGCGAAGCGGTCGTAAATCAGAACCACGCGGTATACCTGAAAAACCGCGACGCCTGGTTTTGGGGTCGCTTCGCAACCCAACGGGACGGTGCGGCGATCCGACGAGCCCCCTCGCCACAGTTAATCACTCGCAGCGGGATCTTCGGTGTCTGACGAATGGCCATCAAGTCGTCATCGAATTGTCATGCACCGATCGCCATACTCCAGTCATCCAATGCGTGCTTTAACTTTCTGCTGCCTCTCCCGGCGGCTTTTTTTTGCCTGAAATTGCGCTTACAGACATTCCTGCGCCGCACGCTCGAACGTCGATGGCACGAACGCCGAGGCCAGCAGCTTGCGCTCGTACAGGAACACCTTGCCGCCATTCGAGGCTTTATAGGTTTCAAGCACGTTGTCCGCCGCCACTTTGCTCGAAACGACGATCCGGTAGCTGCGCTGGGTCTGCGACACCGTGGGCGCCAACGCATCGTGCTGCAACTTCGGCACCACGCAATGGGTGTACTCCTCGGGCGACTTGCTGGTCTGCAAGGTCATGGTCGGATTGTTCGGCGTGGCACAACCGGCCAGCAGCAGCGAGGCGAAGGCCAGGGTCGGGGCAAAAACAGTGCGCATGAATCAGGTCCTGAAAAGAATTCCACGGTGGATTGGGTTGCCCGCCGCTCAATGGACGTCGGAGCTTTTTAATTTGTTGCTGCGGTTAAACCGGCCGTTACCAGCACTTTCAACGACGCATCGAACTGTTTCAGCGCGGTCAGTTGCAGGTCGCGTTGCTGTTCGATTTGCGCGGCGATCTCGGGGGCGGCCCTGCCATGCATCCACACCGACGGCAGTTGTTTTTCCACCGTGCCTTCGGCCTTGCCGATGTATTGCAGGTTGGCGTCGTAGAACCGCGCGGCGAAACGCGCCTCGACCCGGTCGTTACGCTGGGTCAGCAACTGGTTGTGGGTATCGAGCATCACCACCACGTCCGGGTGGGCCTGCACCAGCGCATCGAGGTTGTCGTAGACCGTCACCGACAGAAAGGTGTTGTGCAGCGAACTCATCAGCCAGTCGATCGCCAGTTGCGGATCGGAGCTGTTGACGAACGCTTGGCGAATCCGCGCATCCAGTGCGTTTTTCGCGCCATTCACCGCCACCGAGTGGTATTGCTCGAGGTATTGCAGGTTTTCCACGGTATTTGCGCTGTAGAGCACCCCGACCGTCTGACCGTATTGCAGCCCTGCATTCACGCCGGTAATGGGCGGCAAATGGCAGTCAGCTGTATCGGCGGCAAAGGCCGATGCGGTGGACGCAACACTGCCCAGCATCAGGACAATCACAGCCAGTCGGGTCAAGACTTTCATCGCGCAGGTTCCTTGAGCAGCGTGTTCAATGCAGGCAATTTTCCGCCTTTGCGCAAAAAACAGAACTTGCGATTCTTGATGGTGACTATTGACTGAACCAATAGTGCGGCGGCGCCAGCACAGGCCTCTGGCGTAAACCTGCCGGTCAATGTCGAACAAGCGGCTGTGCCGGGCGCCCACTGTTGATTACAGTGGCGACTGCCCTCAAAACCTGATCAAGGAACGAAACAATGGTGACCTGCTACCTGAAATACGTGCTCGATCCCTACCAGCTCGACGCATTCGAGCACTACGGCAAGTTGTGGATCCCCCTGGTGGAGAAGTTCGGCGGCCAGCACCACGGCTACTTTTTGCCTTCGGAGGGCGCCAACAATATCGCCCTGGCGCTGTTCACCTTTCCCAGCCTGGCAGCGTACGAACATTACCGGCAGCAATCGATGAGCGATCCGGACTGCATCGCGGCATTCAAGTACGCCGAAGAGAGAAAATTCATCCTCAGCTACGAGCGTTCATTCATGCGGCCGGTGTTCGGCGAGCAGGATCGCTGAGTCAGTCTTTTTTCAGATCCAGGCAGTAGGTGTAGTAACCGGGGTCGCGCACCCAGCCCAGGGATTCATACAGGCGCTGAGCGGTGAAGTTGTCGGTGGCGGTTTCCAGGGTCATGCCCTTGCCGCCGGCCAGCTTCGCAAAGTCGCGGGCGGTGTTCATCAGCAGTGTGCCGACGCCTTTGCCCCGGGCGGCGGGCGTAGTGAACAGATCACCGAGCAACCAGGTGCGGTGGGCGTCGATGGAGGAAAAGGTCGGGAACAGCTGGACGAACCCGAGGTTTTCACCGTCGGTGTCCCGGGCAAGAAAAATCACCGATTCATCCCGGGCGATACGCTCGGCGATGAAGGCACGCGATTGCGAAAGGTTCGACGGCTGCTTGTAGAACATCCGGTAGGCGTCAAACAAAGGGGCGATCTGGTCGATGTGTGATGCGTCGGCGCGCAGGGCTTCAATAGCCATGAGGGTGCTCCATTGCGGTCTCAAGGATTTACAGACTAGCAATGGCATCGGCATAGCGACGTAAAATTTTCTGAAAGCACCGAGATCCCTGTGGGAGCGAGCTTGCTCGCGAAGGCGGCAGCACATCAAACATTGATGTGACTGATCCACCGCCATCGCGAGCAAGCTCGCTCCCACATTAGGTTTGCACATTGATTGCGGGTTGCGGTCAGACCCGCACATTACGCCCCGGCAACGAACTGCGTTGGCTGCTTTCCCAGCCTTCGACCAACCCCACCGGCACATTCGACGCCGGCAGCATCTTCACGCCACGCACCAGATCGGACGCCCGTTCAGCCAGCATGATGGTCGGCGCATTGAGGTTGCCGTTCGGCTCGGTCGGGAACACCGAAGAATCGATCACCCGCAGACCGGCGATGCCGCGCACGCGCAATTCGGAGTCGACCACCGCCATGTCGTCCTCGCCCATGCGGCACGAACCGCACGGATGGTAGGTGCTTTCCAGGTTGTCACGCACGAAGGCGTCGAGGTCTTCATCGCTGGTCACCTGCGCGCCCGGGGCGATTTCGCCGTCGCGGAAGCGGTCCATGGCTTTCTGGCCGATGATCTCGCGGGTCAGGCGAATGCAGCGGCGGAAGCCTTCGCGGTCCTCTTCCCGTTGCAGGTAGTTGAAGCGAATCTCCGGATGCTCGTACGGGTCGGCCGAGCGCACCCGCACATAACCACGGCTTTTCGGTTTGTTCGGCCCGGTCAGCACCATGAAACCATGGCCCTTGATCGGCTTGTTGCCGTCGTAGCGCATCGCCGCCGGCAGAAAGTGGAACTGGATGTCCGGCCAGCGCAGGCCCTTCTCCGAGCGGATGAAACCACCGGCCTCGAAATGGTTGGTGGCGCCGAGGCCATCCTTGAACAGCAACCAGCGCAAACCGATCATCAGCTTGCTCAGCGGGTCCATCTTGCTGTTGAGGGTCACCGGTTCCTTGCAGCCGAACTGGATGTACACCTCGGCGTGATCCTGCAGGTTCTCCCCTACCCCCGGCAGGTCATGGCGCACGCCGATCCCGGCCTTGCGCAGGACTTCCGCCGGGCCGATACCCGAGCGTTGCAGCAGGTGCGGCGAACCGATGGGGCCGGACGAGATCAGCACTTCGCGGTTGCAATACACCTGGTGAGTCTGGCCACCGTGGTCATACATGACCCCCACCGCCCGCTTGCCTTCGAGGATGATCTGGCGGGTCATCGCATGGGTGATCACCGTCAGGTTCGGACGGCCCATGGCCGGGCGCAGATAGGCGTTGGCCGTGGAGCAGCGCACGCCGTTTTTCACGGTCATGTGCATGGCACCGAAACCTTCCTGCATGTAGCCGTTGCAGTCTTCGGTCTTGATGTAACCCGCCTCCGCACCGGCTTCGACCCAGGCGCCGTACAGCGGGTTTTTCATGTGGTTGCCGTTGGTGGTGTGCAGCGGCCCGGTCTGCCCGCGATAGTTGTCACCACCCGACTCGTAGCTTTCGGCGCGCTTGAAGTACGGCAGGCAGTTGCGATAGCCCCAGCCTTCGGCACCGAGGGATTCCCATTCGTCGAAATCCAGCGCGTGGCCACGGATGTACACCAGGCCGTTGATCGACGACGAACCGCCCAGCACCTTGCCCCGTGGGCAGTGAATCCGCCGGCCGTTGAGGTAAGTCTCCGGTTCGGTCTCGTAGCGCCAGTTGTACTTCTTGGTGTTCATCGGGATCGAGAAGGCACTGGGCATCTGGATCACTACGCTCTTGTCACTGCCGCCGAATTCCAGGACCAGCACCGAGGTGGCCGGGTCTTCGCTCAGGCGGTTGGCCAACACACAACCTGCCGAGCCTGCGCCAATGATGATGTAGTCGTATTTTTGCGTGGTCATTCTTTGCGTGGTCATAGTTATCTCCCGACCGTCGATTCAGTGAATACCCGCGGTGGCTGCTGTTTGTGGGTCAGCGTGTCGCCGGTGGTGTATTGCGGGGAGGTTTTTTCGATGTGCTGGATCACCGCTTCTTCGCGCTTGAGGTCGATCGAGCGGCTCAGCCAGTAGTACGCCAGCCCCGAGACGATCAGCCCGACCAGCCAGGCGATGTCGATGCTGCCCAGTGCCTTGGCGAGCGGGCCGACATACACCTCGCGCTGTTCAACGCCGTCGAATATGTAGAAGAACGGGATCATCGAGATAAAACCGATGGCATAGGCTGCGATAYCGCGCAGTCCCCAGCTGCCATAGATGTTGCCGTGGGACATGAAGAAGTGCGGGATGGCGTAGCGGCCCTTGCGCACGAAGAAGTAGTCGGTGAGGTTGACCGAGGTCCAGGGCACCAGGAAGTACAGCATCACCACCAGGTAGATCCCCAGCACCGACAGGCCTTTGCCGGAACTCTGGATGCTCAGGGCCACGCCCAGTTGCAGCAGGATCACGAAGCCGATGGCCAGGATGCGTGCCTTGCGCGTTGGCTCGATGTGCTTGATTGAGTCGACGCAGGTCAGCGTGGTCAATTTGGCACTGTAGATGTTCATCGCGATCACCGGCAGGAACGCCAGGATGGTGACGACCACCACCGCCGTGCCCACCAGCGGCGACACGGTGTTGCCGACTTGCCCGAGGGCCACCAGCACATCAGTGGAGTGCAGGTGATCGGCCAGCCAGCCACCCACGGAAATCATCCACGCACCGGACAGCGACGCCCCGAGAAACACCACCGCGATCAGCTTGCCACTGGAAGTGTTCTTCGGCAGGTAGCGCGAGTAGTCCGACACATAAGGCGCATAGGCGATGTTGTAGCTGGCGGCCGCCGCAAACTGCGCGATGAAACCGGTCCAGTTGAAACCCAGTGGCGCCGGGGCCGTTTCGCCCGCCGCCAGCGCCGGCATGGCTGCGTCCGGCACCCAACCCATCAACACCGCCACGGTCACCAGGCCATACAGCGGCAGCGACAGGAACAATGCCCATTTGAAGCTGCGGTGCATCCAGTCGTGGCCGAGAATTGCCAACACCGCCGCCGGTATGGTCACCGCCACCGCGATCACCGCCGGGTTGAATCCGAACAGCGTGTGCAGCCCCTGCATCATCAGCACCAGGTTGACGATGTTGAAGCCGGCGAACACGAACAGCGTAGCGAGCAGTACCAGAATCACCCCGCGATAGCCGAACTGCGCGCGAGACTGGATCATCTGCGGCAAGCCAAGGTGCGGGCCTTGCGAACCGTGAAACGCCATGAACAGCGTGCCGAACATGATGCCCAGCGTGCCGGCGAGCGTGGTCCAGAGCGCAGTCAGGCCGACGCTCGGGCCGACGAAGCCGATGGTCATGGTGAAGAACGTGAAGTTGCCGAGGAACCAGAACGGGCCCTGGCTCGACAGTTTGTCGGTGCGCTCGTTCTCGGGGATGAAGTCGATCGAATGCCCCTCGACGACGGATTTTTCGTCGAGGCTGGACACGCTCGAGGCGGACTTGGCGTTAGTGTTCATGATGGACTCTTATTGTTGGAAGATCATGACGAGGTAACCGCGTTCTTTCGGGTGAACGACTCCCGGGGCGCGTCCTTGCCGTTCCCGAATTTCAAAGGTGCAATTGCTTTCAACTTTGGCGCAAAACCTGTGGGAGCGAGCTTGCTCGCGATGGGGGCGTGACATGCAACATTGATGTTGGCTGACAGTCCGCTATCGCGAGCAAGCTCGCTCCCACAGGGATTGCATTGTTCCTTGTCTTAACTGATCAGCGTCAGCCTGGCAGCGTGATCCAGACTGCCTTGGTTTCGAGCAGGTAATCGAGCTGCTCGGCGCCCAGGTCCTTGCCGAATCCGGACTGTTTGTAGCCACCGAACGGCATCGACGGATCGAGGGTGCCGTGGGCGTTGACGTAGACCGAACCGGCTTTGAGGCGCGGGATCAGGCTGTGCACCTTGCCCAGGTCGTTGGAATATAGTGCCGCAGCCAGGCCATAGGGCGAGTCATTGGCCAGGGCCAGTGCTTCTTCCTCATCGTCGAACGGTGCGGTGACCAGCACCGGGCCGAAGATCTCTTCCTGGACAATGCGCATGTCGTTGCGGCAGTGGGCGAAGATGGTCGGCTCGACGAAGAAGCCAGGGCCATCGACCGGTTGGCCGCCGTAGACCAGTTCGGCGCCTTCGGCCTTGCCGGTTTCGATGTACTCGGTCACACGCTGCTTTTGCAGGGCCGAGACCAGTGGGCCGATGAAGCAGTCCGGGTCCAGGCCCGGGGCCATTTTCAGGGTGCGCGTGTAGGCGATCAGCTCACGCAGGAATTCGTCGTAGACACTGCTATGAATATAGGCCCGTGTACCGGCGTCGCATACCTGCCCGGAGTTGAAAAACACGCCGTTGGCGACCGCTTGGGCGGCGGCCGGGATGTCGGCGTCGGCGCAGACGATGACCGGTGATTTGCCACCGAGTTCGAGGGTCAGGCGCTTCATGTCATCCAGCGCTGCGCGGCCGACAGTCTGACCGACCGGAGTCGAGCCGGTGAAGGTCAGTTTGTCGATGCCGGGGTGGGTGGCCATGGCCGCACCGACCACACTGCCGCGCCCGGTGACGATGTTGATCACGCCGTCAGGGATGCCCGCTTCCTGCACCAGTTCAGCGAAACGCAGGGCCGACAACGAGGTCAGCTCGGCGGGTTTGACCACCACTGTGCAACCGGTCGCCAGTGCCGCGCCGAGTTTCCAGGCCATGGTTTGCAGCGGGAAGTTCCACGGCACGATGGCGCCGACTACGCCTACCGCTTCCTTGCGGGTATAGGCCAGGTAGTTGCCTGGCAGCGAAGGTTCGACGGTACGGCCGTGCAGCTTGGTGGCCCAGCCGGCGAAGTAGCGCAGGGTATCGACGGTGCCCTGGATGTCCACGTCCTTGGCGAAAGCCACGGACTTGCCCATATCGATGGATTCGATTTCCGCCAGCTCGGCAGCGTTCTGCTCAATCAGGTCGGCCAGGCGTTGCATCATGCGCTCGCGCTCGGCCGGTTTGGCCTGGCGCCAGGTGCCGCCGTCGAACTGCGCACGGGCGGCTTGCACGGCGCGGTCCAGGTCATCGGTGGTGCCCATGGGAATGCGGGTGATCAGGCCTTCGGTCGAAGGTTCGATCACATCGGAGGTCTGGCCGTCGCTGGCTTCGACCCAGGCGCCGCCGATGAACATTTTCTGGACCTTGCTGAGAAAGGTCTGGGTGGCTTCGCTGACGCCGAATTTTTGCAGGTAACTTTTGACGATCGTGTCCATTTTTGTTCTCTCTACCCGGCAGTCAGGCACTGCCGGGGCTCTGGTTTCTGAGCTTTGTGGTTTCGATATCAGGCTGGAGAGGCTTCGCTCTCGGCGGCCGCACGCACCTTGCCGCGCTCGTGGAAGATGAAACCAATGCTGTTGAGCAACAGTTGCGCGGCGAGGATCGAGGTCATGCCGGTCGGGTCGTAGACAGGCGCGACTTCCACCAGATCCATGCCGACGATGTTGCCCTTGCTGCGCTTGGCCAGGGCCTGGATGATTTCCAGCACTTCGTAGTAGAGGAAGCCGCCGTGGCTCGGGGTGCCAGTGCCAGGGGCGATGGACGGGTCGAAACCGTCGATGTCGATGGTGATGTAGTAATTGATGTTCTGCGGGATCAGCGCCAGCACACCCTCGACGCCGAGGCGACGCACATCACGCACCGAGAGGATTTTCGAGCCGGCTTCATGGGCCGCTTCGTAGTCGTCGCGGTTGGACGACGACACGTTGCGGATGCCCATCTGGGTCATGCCGACAATGTGGTTCATTTCCGAAGCACGACGCAGCGGGTTGCCGTGGCCGTAGCGCACGCCGTGGCGTTCGTCGACGAAATCCAGGTGCGCATCGAAGTGAATGATGTGGATCGGGCCGCGGCCTTCGAAGGCCTTGATCACTGGCGCGTGCACCGAGTGGTCGCCGCCGAGCACCACCGGCATCACGCCGGCATCGAGGATCTTGCGTACGGCGTATTCGGTGTTCTTGTTACTGGTTTCCATGTCGGTGTGGACGATGTCGGCATCACCGACGTCGACCATGCGCACGTCCGATGCGGTGAGGTACATCACGTCGTCTTCGTGGTCGTAGGCGCCGGCATGGCCGAAGGAAAACAGCGTCGATGCTTCGCGAATCCCGCGTGGTCCGAAGCGTGCGCCGGAGCGCCACTGGGTGCCCATGTCGTTGGGCACGCCAAGCACCGCGACGTTGGCATCCAGAGCATCCCAATCGGTGCACACCGGGGATTTGCCAAAGGTGCAATGACCCACGAATGGCAGGTTCAGGCGACCGGATTCATAACCGTTGTTCGACATTTCTAGCCTCTCCACTTCTTGTTATCGGCCTGGCGGACTGCAAGGCGACCGCCGTTGGAAAGACTATGGGCGCAGGTTTTCGTGGAAAAAATGCTAAACATCAGATACTCATATCGGTATTACCGATGCATCCACAGGCGGGAGGTTCCAGGTGATTCAGCTACACGATGTCGATCTGAAGTTGCTCAGAGTATTTGCCACGATTGTCAGGTGTGGCGGCTTTTCCGCTGCGCAGGCGGCATTGAACGCCGGGCAGTCAACCATCAGCGAACAGATGACCCATCTGGAAACCCGTCTCGGGGTCAAACTCTGCCAGCGCGGGCGCAGCGGCTTTCGCCTGACCGAACAAGGGGTGGCCATTCATGAAGCCACCCAGCGCCTGCTGTCGGCGGTGGAAAACTTCTGCATGGACGCCGACGTGCTCAAGCAGCACATCAGCGGCAAGCTCAACCTGGGGATCATCGACACCACGATCACCGACCCGGATTCGCCCATTCCGCGCACCACCCAGCGCTTTGTCTCCCGCGGGCATGACGTGCACCTGAACGTGTACGTCGGCACTCCGGCGGAGCTCGAAGAACGGGTGCTCGACGGTCGACTTCATCTCGCCATCGGGCACTTCCCGATCCATGTGCCGGGGCTGCTGCAATCGCCGCTGTACCAGGAAGCCCTGGGTTTGTATTGCGGGCGGCGCCACCCGTTGTTTGGCAGCCAGGCTGAAGGGGAGGAGCTGCTCGAAGAAGTCGCTGCCGGGCGGATCGTCGTGCGTGGCTACATGCAGCAATACGACCTCGAGCACCTGGGCGTCAGCAAGGCGGCCGCCACCGTGGACAACATCGAAGCCACCGCAATCCTGATCATTTCCGGCGCCTACCTGGGTTTTCTGCCGGAGCACTTTGCCGCCCAATGGGTCAAGAGCGGTGAGATGCATCAACTGGCACCCGCGAGCTTGCGTCTGAAATCGCCGTTCGACGTGATCACCCGACGCGGTACGGCACCGCCGCCCATCCTCCAGGCGTTCCTCGAGGACCTGGCCGCCAGCGCCCGTAAAACCGGCACGCCGTGAGGTGACACTCGCCAAATTGAAATTTTGCCGGGCATACTGAATTTAGTTCGCCAACCTTGCAGGCCCGTCATGCGCATCCACGTCACCTTCATCGACCGCGTCGGAATCACCCAGGAAGTGCTGGCCCTGCTCGGTGGACGCAGTTTCAACCTGGACGCCGTGGAGATGGTCCCGCCGAACGTCTACATCGATGCGCCGACCCTCGGCGCCGAGGTGCTCGAAGAGTTGCGCGAAGCCCTTTTTGATGTGCGCGGCGTGCAGGCCGTGACCATGGTCGACATCCTCCCGGGGCAACGCCGGCGCCTGCAACTGGACGCCTTGCTGGCAGCCAGTTCCGACCCGGTGCTGGCGGTGGACGATCGCGGCCATGTGCTGCTGGCCAACCCGGCGCTGATCGCCCTCTGCGGCCGCGAACCGGCCGGTGAATCGCTGACTGCGCTGTTCGACGATGCCGATTTGCAGCGCACCCTGATCGCCCATCATTTCCGCCTGCCGATGCACGAGGTCAGCCTCGGTGGCCAGACCTTGCTCCTCGACGCGATGCCGATCACCGACGCCGGCGCCCTGCTCACCCTGTATCAACCCAATCGCATTGGCGAACGCCTGTCGGCGCTGCACCATGACCATGCCGAAGGCTTCGATGCGCTGCTCGGCGAATCGCCGCCGATCCGCGCGCTCAAGGCCCGCGCGCAACGGGTGGCAGCCCTCGATGCGCCATTGTTGATCCAGGGCGAAACCGGCACCGGCAAGGAGCTGGTGGCCCGTGCCTGCCATGCCATCAGCCCGCGTCACGACGCGCCGTTTCTGGCCCTGAACTGCGCGGCACTGCCGGAGAGCCTGGCCGAAAGCGAGCTGTTCGGCTACGCCCCCGGCGCCTTCACCGGCGCACAACGGGGCGGCAAGCTCGGCCTGCTGGAACTGGCCGATCAGGGTACGGTGTTCCTCGATGAAGTGGGTGAAATGTCGCCCTATCTGCAAGCCAAACTGCTGCGTTTTCTCAGCGATGGTTGCTTCCGTCGGGTGGGGGGCGACAAAGAGGTCCGGGTCAATGTGCGGGTGCTCAGCGCGACCCACCGCGACCTGGAAAAAATGGTCGCCGAAGGGCGGTTTCGCGAGGACCTGTTCTACCGCCTCAACGTGCTCAACCTGCAAGTACCGCCGCTGCGCGAGCGCGGTCACGACATCCTGCTGATGGCCAATCACTTCATGCAACAGGCCTGCGCGCAGATCCAGCGGCCGGCCTGTCGCCTGGCGCCAAGCACCTTCAGCGCCCTGCTCGGCAACCGCTGGCCCGGCAATGTGCGGCAACTGCAAAACGTGATCTTCCGCGCGGCGGCGATTTGCGAAAATCCGCTGGTGGACATCGACGACCTCGACATCGCCCGCACCGCCGTTGAGCGGCAAAACGACGGCGAAGTCGGCAGCCTGGAAGAAGCGGTTGGCGACTTTGAGAAGAACCTGCTGGAACAGCTTTACCGCAGCTATCCGTCCAGTCGGTTGCTGGCGGCGCGGTTGCAGACGTCCCATAGCGCCATTGCCATTCGCTTGCGCAAGTACGGGATTCCCAACAAGGCCTGATACCTCTGCCAGAACACAATCCCCCTCACAACACTGCCCCCTGTGGGAGCGAGYCTGCTCGCGATGAGGCCGTATCAGCCGATATCAGTGTTGCCTGACACACCGCAATCGCGAGCAGGCTCGCTCCCACAGGGGGCTGAGTCGTGCTCGAGTTCTCCGTTCGCAAATCGATACAGCGTAGCGAAATCAAGACAACCACTTGCCTGCCAGCAATCACGGTGCTTGCGTCCGAGGCTTTACTTGCCCGTATTGATTTCAATACAGCACTCGTTATCCCCTTCTTGTAGAAATACTTTAAGCCATTGATTTAAAACGACTAATAAACATTGGCACCGCCCTTGCTATCACTCCTCCAACCCCGCTCGTCGCCCCGCCACGAGCCTTAAAACAATAAGGAGTTGATATGAGCGAATTGCGTTTCACCGTCGATCACGAATGGTTGCGCCTTGAGAGCAATGGCCTGGTCACCGTCGGCATCACGGCGTTTGCCCAGCAGGCGCTGGGGGATGTGGTGTTCGTTCAGGTGCCTGAACTGGGCGCCTTCGATGCAGGCGCTGAAGTGTCGGTGCTGGAGTCGGTGAAAGCCGCCAGCAGTATCGGCATGCCGCTGGACGGTGAAGTGGTCGAGATCAACGCGACGCTCGAGAGCACCCCGGAATTGGTCAACGAAGACCCGTTGGGCGAAGGCTGGTTCTTTCGTTTCAAACCGGTCGATGTCGAGGCGTTGAGCGACTTGCTGGATCTGGACGCCTATGAACGCCTGACCGCCGAACACGCCGACGCTTGAAGCCCCCACCAATCCAGAAAAAGGACCACACCATGTTCAGCAAGCACGACCAGATCAAAGGCTACGACGACGAACTGCTGGCGGCGATGAATGCCGAGGATGCGCGGCAGGAACACCACATCGAACTGATAGCCTCGGAGAACTACACCAGCCAGCGGGTGATGCAAGCCCAAGGCAGCGGCCTGACCAACAAGTACGCCGAAGGCTATCCGGGCAAGCGCTATTACGGCGGCTGCGAGCACGTCGATGTGGTCGAGCAATTGGCCATCGACCGCGCCAGACAACTGTTCGGCGCCGACTACGCCAACGTCCAGCCGCACTCCGGCAGCCAGGCCAACGCGGCGGTGTATCTGGCGTTGCTGCAAGCGGGCGACACCGTGCTGGGCATGAGCCTGGCCCACGGCGGTCACCTGACCCACGGCGCCAAGGTGAGTTTTTCCGGCAAGCTGTACAACGCCGTGCAGTACGGCATCGACACCACCACGGGCCTGATCGATTACGACGAAGTCGAGCGCCTGGCGGTCGAGCACAAGCCGAAGATGATCATCGCCGGGTTCTCGGCCTATTCGAAGACCCTGGACTTTCCGCGCTTCCGCCAGATTGCGGACAAGGTCGGAGCGTACTTCTTCGTCGATATGGCCCACGTCGCTGGCCTGGTGGCGACCGGTCTGTACCCGAACCCGCTGCCCTACGCCGACGTGGTCACCACCACCACGCACAAGACCCTGCGCGGTCCGCGTGGCGGTCTGATTCTGGCCAAGGCCAATCCGGAGCTGGAGAAAAAGCTCAACGCCGCGGTGTTCCCCGGTGGTCAGGGCGGCCCGCTGATGCACGTGATCGCGGCCAAGGCCGTGTGCTTCAAGGAAGCGCTGGAGCCGGCATTCAAGACTTATCAGGCGCAGGTGATCCGTAACGCCCAGGCCATGGCGCAGGTGTTTATCGAGCGCGGATATGACGTGGTGTCCGGCGGCACGGATAACCACCTGTTCCTGGTCAGCCTGATCCGCCAGGGCCTGACCGGCAAGGACGCCGACGCCGCTCTCGGCCGCGCCGGCATCACCGTGAACAAGAACGCCGTGCCCAACGATCCGCAATCGCCGTTCGTAACCTCCGGCCTGCGTATCGGTACGCCGGCGATCACCAGCCGTGGTTTCAAGGAAGCGCAAAGCATCGCCCTGGCCGGCTGGATCTGCGACATCCTCGATCACCTGGGCGATGCCGACATCGAGGCCAATGTCGCCCGCCAGGCGGCCGCCCTGTGCGCCGACTTCCCGGTCTACCGCGACTGACCCTCCACCGCACAACCTGTAGCAGCTGGCGCAGCCTGCGTCCGGCTGCGCAGCAGTCGTAAATTCGGGTGACGTGGTTTGTCTGATTCACCGCGAATTCCGGTTTTACGACTGCTTCGCAGCCGGACGCAGGCTGCTACAGGTTGTGCGTTTTCCCTTTGCTCAAAAGGACAAAGTACATGAGCACTATTGTGGAACCGACTGGTGCAGGCCCGATGAAAATAGAAATCGGCACCAAACTGCGCGGCGCGGACAAGGTTGCGCGGATTCCGGTAAAGATCATTCCCACGGATGTACTCCCGCGCAAACCCGACTGGATTCGCGTGCGCATGCCGATCTCTCCCGAGGTCGAGCGGATTAAGCAACTGCTACGCAAACACAAGCTGCACAGCGTCTGCGAAGAGGCCTCGTGCCCCAACCTCGGCGAGTGTTTTTCCGGTGGCACCGCCACGTTCATGATCATGGGCGACATCTGCACCCGTCGCTGCCCGTTCTGCGATGTCGGCCATGGCCGACCCAAGCCGCTGGACGCCAACGAACCGATGAACCTGGCCGTGGCCATCGCCGAGCTGCGCCTGAAGTACGTGGTGATCACCTCGGTGGATCGCGACGATTTGCGCGACGGCGGCGCCCAACACTTTGTCGATTGCCTGCGCGAGATCCGCAAGCTGTCGCCCGGCGTGCAACTGGAAACCCTGGTGCCGGATTATCGCGGACGCATGGACGTGGCCCTGGCAATCACCGCCACTGAGCCGCCGGATGTGTTCAACCACAACCTGGAAACCGTGCCGCGCCTGTACAAGGCCGCACGGCCGGGTTCGGACTTCGAGTGGTCGCTGGACCTGCTGCAGAAATTCAAGCACGCGGTGCCCCACGTGCCGACCAAATCCGGGCTTATGCTGGGCCTGGGCGAAACCGACGAGGAAGTCATCGAGGTCATGCAGCGCATGCGCGAGCACGACGTCGACATGCTGACCCTCGGCCAGTATCTGCAGCCCTCCCGCAGTCACTTGCCGGTGCAGCGCTTCGTGCACCCGGACACCTTTGCCTGGTTCGCCGAGGAAGGCATGCGCATGGGCTTCAAGAACGTCGCGTCCGGGCCGCTGGTGCGCTCGTCCTATCACGCCGATCAACAACTTCATGGAGGTGCAGGCGGTTTCAAGCCATGATGGGTTGACTGGTCATGCATGGAGCCGCTCCCGATGTCTCGTTCACCCTGTCTGTTGTTGCTGTGCCTGAGCCTGGCCCTGCCGTGCATGGCCGACGAGCCGAAACCCGGGCACATGGTGTATCTGCGTTCGGTCGACCCGGGCATCGAACAGGACATCCGCTACGCCAGCGCGCACAATTTCACCGGGCATCCGCTTGACGGTTATCAGGCGCCGGAGTGCCTGTTGTCCGAGGACGCCGCCAAAGCCCTGGCCCGAGTGCAAACGGCGCTGAAAGCCGAGGGTTACGGTTTGAAGGTATTCGACTGCTATCGACCCAAGCGTGCGGTGGCGGACATGGGCCGCTTCGCCACCGAGCCCGGCGACCCGCTCAAGACCGAATTCTATCCACGGGTCGACAAGCAGGACTTCTGGCGCCTGGGTTACGTGGCCCGGGTGTCCAATCATTCCCGGGGCAATACCGTCGACCTGACCCTGACCGGCCCCGACGCCCTGCCCGCCGACACCTGGACACCTTCGGCCACGCCGGTGGATTGCACCGCCCCTTACGGCCAGCGCTGGCACGACGGCGCGCTCGACATGGGCACCGGTTTCGATTGCTTCGATGAACGGGCACACACCGATTCGGCGCTGATCAATGCCACGGCCAAAGCCAATCGCCAGCGACTCAACAGCGCGATGGAAAAAGAAGGTTTCAGCGGTTATTCGGCCGAGTGGTGGCACTTCACGTATAGCGGGAATACGCAGAAGCCGGACGTCATGGACTTCCCCATTACGCCGTTGGCGCCATGAACAATCTGCTCAAAACCCTGTTGCTGCTGTTTTTTCCATGGGTTGCGATGGCCCAAGGACTCGACGGCAGCGATCAGCTGATCGTGGTTACCAGTAAAAACTGGGATGACATTCAAGCCACTGCTCAGCGCTATGAGCGGCACGGCAAAACCTTTGAAAAATTCGAAGCGCCGTTTGCGGTGGTGCTCGGCAAAAACGGCATGGGCTGGGGCAAAGGGTTGCTCGACATCAGGCAACCTGAAGGACCGGTGAAACAGGAGGGCGACGGCAAGGCCCCGGCCGGCATGTTCAAGCTGGGCACCGMGTTTGGCTACGCGCCTTCGGCCGACACTCGCCTGCCCTACTTGCCGCTGACGCCGACCATCGAATGCGTGGATGACAGCCAGTCGGCTCGCTACAACGAGTTGGTGGACGGCACGCTGGTCGCCAAGGACTGGACCAGTTCCGAACGCATGCGCCGCAACGATGACTTGTACCGCCAAGGCATTTTCATCCAGCACAACACCCCGGCTACCCCCACTGCCGGCTCGTGCATTTTCTTTCACATCTGGCGCGGCCCCACGGCACCGACCCGTGGTTGTACGGCCATGGACCCGGCGGATATCGCCCAGCTGTTCAACTGGATCGACCCGGGCAAATCCCCGGTGCTGGTGCAATTGCCCGAAACGCAGTACGAGCAATTGCGTGAGCGTTGGAGCCTGCCAGCACGTTAATCACGCCTGACACCGAACCTGTGGCGAGGGGGCGGTGCGGCGTTCCGACAAGCCCCCTCGCCACAAAAGCTCGCCGCTTTTCCGGTGTTAACCCCGCTCAACCACCACGGCACTCATCGACGGCTTCGCCAGCGCGTAATAAATCACCCCCGGCACCAACAACCCGACGATCCACGAAATATCCACACCGCCCAGTTGCGCGACCATCGGCCCGGAGTAGAAATGGGTGTCGACAAAGGGCAACTGGATCAACACGCCGATCACATAGACGCTGATCCCCAGCACGTTCCAGCGACCGTAGCGCCCTGCCGGGTCGGACAGTGCCGGGACGTCGTAACGCTCCTTGTTGATGAAGTAGTAATCCACCAGGTTGATCGCGCTCCACGGAGTGAAGAACGTCAGCAAAAACAGGATGAAGTACTTGAACGAGTTGAGGAACGAGTACTGCCCCAGCAATGCCAGCGTGGTGGATGCCGCGACGATCAGCAGCACAAACAGCATGCGTTGGCGGGCGGTGATTTCCAGGCGACGGCAGAAACCGCTGAGGATGGTCGCCACGCACATGAAACTGCCGTAGGCGTTGAGGGTCGACACCGTGACCTTGCCGAACACAATGCTCAGGTACAGCAAGGACGCGATCACCCCGGTACTGCCCAGGCCGACAATGGTCGCCACTTCGTGCCCACGGAAATTCGCCCCGGCCAACGCGGCGGCGAACACCCCCAGCACCATCGAAGCCTGAGCCCCCAGCACCGTGCCCAGACCCACGGCAGCAAAGGTTTTCCACGATGAAGTCTTGCTCGGCAGATAACGCGAGTAATCCGCCACATAAGGACCGAACGCGATCTGCCAGGACGCCGAGAGCGACACCGCCAGCAGGAAGGTGCTCCAGCCAAAATGACGATTGTCGAGCAGCAGGCCGATATCGTTGAGGGTCATCAAACGGGTGAACAGGTAGGCGAAAGCGATGATGCCCAGCACGCTGGCCACCCGCCCGACCAGGTGAATCACCCGATAGCCGAAGATCGTCAGGAATGCGATGCACGCCGCGAAAATCAGGATGCCGGCGCTGTCACTGACGCTGATCAACTGCGCAATCGCCTGCCCCGACAGCACCGCGCCGGTGGCGCTGAAACCGAGGTACATCAGGCACACCAAAACAATCGGGATCGCCGCGCCATACACCCCGAACTGCACTCGGCTGGAGATCATCTGCGGCAGGCCGAGCTTCGGCCCTTGCGCCGCATGCAGCGCCACCACGGCACCGCCGAATAGCTGACCGATCAGCAAGCCGATCAGTGACCAGAACACATCGCCGCCGAGTACGACGGCCAGGGCGCCGGTGACGATGGCGGTGATCTGCAGGTTGGCGCCAAGCCACAGGGTGAATTGGCTATAGAGACTGCCATGACGCTCAGCCTCGGGAATGRAATCAATCGAGCGGGTTTCGATCAGGGGACTTCGTTGCACACTCATGACGGTGTTTCCTTTGAGGAACTGTTTTTGTTATCAGGGATAGAACTTAGAAGGTCTTGGTGGCGCTCGCCACCACCGTGGCCGAGCACAGATCGTCATAGCCATACCAGCCACTGCACTCGCTTTTCGTCAGGTCGGTGTCGACATAACTCAGGCCCCAGGTCACGCCGACGAAGTCGCGGGTCAGCTTGGCTTCCCACTCGTAGTAAGCCTCGCGGTTGTCGCCGTTGGCGGACCAGAAGGCCGGGTCTTTCACATCGTTGCGCCCCACCCGCAGCTCCAGGCCGACCTCGGCCGGCAGCGTGAACTTGTAGCCGACGTAGGTGTAGAGGGTGTCCTGGTCTTCACCGAAAACGTTCGGTGTGTCCTTCGAGTAATAGGCGCCGAGCTTCACGCCATAGACGTCGAGAATGGCGTAGATCTCACTCAGGTTGAATTCGGAATTTTTCGGGTAGTCGTACTTGATGTAGCCCAGATCGAGGCTGATCGCGTCCGTCGCCTGCCAGTAGTACCCGGCGTAGTACTCAAGTTCCTGCCGGGTATCGAAGCCGCCACCGAAGTCCACATTGGAGGTCCAGGCGCCAATGTACAGGCCGCTGCTGTGCAGCAATGTTGCGCCGGCCTGGGCCGCCGGATCGCCCAGGGTCTGCGAGATGCCGCGGCTACGGTAGTCGCTGACGACGCCCAGGGTCATGTCCAGGCTGAAGTCATCGTTGAGGGCCAGGGCCTGGCTGGTCAAAGGCGCCAATGCCAGTGCTGCGAGGGTCAAAGCTGAAAGTGCGTTCATGCGCTTCTCTTGTTTTTATGGGGGTACGGGGAATTTCAGCCACGGCGCTGCCAGGCCCGTCGCAATGCGAGGGGCCTGGCAGTTTTCAGGCAGTGCGGTTGAACGCAGGTCAGGACGCGGGCGCGTAGACCTGCTTGCCGGCGAAGAAGGTGTTCAGGACTTTGGTCTCGAACAGGTCGTCATCGCTGACCTTGAACACATCGCGGTCGAGGATGATCAGGTCAGCCTGCTTGCCCGGTGCCAGCGAACCGATCTGCTGCTCCAGGCGCAGGGTTTTGGCGGCGTTGAGGGTGTAGGCGTAGAACATGGTCTGGCGGTCGATGCTCTCCTTGGCATTGAGCACACCCAGCGGCCCTTTGCGCGTGCTGGCCTGGGCAATGGCGTTGAACGGATTGGGGCTGGACACCGGCCAGTCGCTGCCGCCGGCAATCACCGCGCCGGCGTCATGCAGCGACCGGGCAGGATACTGGTAACCGTAGGCGAAAGCGCTGATGTAGGGTTTGACCAGTTCGACTGTGTAGGTCTCGCCGGTGGCCCACAGCAGTTGCATGGAGGCGATCACCCCCAGTTGCTTGAAGCGCGCAAATTCCTTGGGATTGACCAATTGCAGGTGAGCGATGCTGTGCGGCACCGGCGTCGGGTCGAGCTTGCGCGCATAGGCCACGCCATTGAGCGACTCACGCACCGCGCGGTCGCCGACCGCGTGCATGTGCACGATCCAGCCGCGTTTTTCCGCCGCCACCACCAGCTCACCAAAGTGCGCCGGGTCGATCAGCAGCTGACCATTCTTGTGGCTGTTCTTGAACGGTACGATGACCGCGGCGGTCTGCCCCGGAAATTCGAGAATGCCGTCGGTGAACACCTTGATGCCGGGGAACGTCAGGTTGGGAACGCCTTCGAACTGCTTCATCACCGTGGCGATCACTTCCAGATCGGCCGGGCGGCTCTTCGGATTGGTGACCATCAATGCCGCGACGTGAGCACTGAGTTCACCGTTCTGCGCCAGCGCCTTGTACAGCGGCAGCACGCCGACACTTTCCGTGGTGGCCTTGAAATCGAATAGCGAATCCTCACTGCCACCGTTCGCCGCAGCATCCATCCAGGCGGTGATGCCGTATTGATTGTTGACCCTCACCGCCTCGCGAGCGGCCTTGAGCATGGTCTCCGGGCTGGGCGCGGGGATCCCGCTGCGCACCACGTCCCAGCGGGATTCGGCAAAGTAACCGTTAGGCGTGAAGTCCTGTTCATGCCCGATATAACCGCGCTCTTTTTCCGGCAGGCTTTTGACCAGTGCTGCGTCGATATTCAGACGCTTGAGCATCGCGTTGTTGGCCCAACCGGTGTGGCCGTCGATGCCGCTGAATACGATGGGCTGATCGGCCCAACGCCCCTGATTGAACACCTTGCCCAGTTCACGGCTTTTCTCCCAATAGGCCGAACTGACCCCGGCCACGCTGATCACATCACCGGCCCGGGCACGGCCGGCCTTGTCCTCTTCGATCAACCATTGCTCCAGTTCCGGCAAGGGTTTGACCTCGTCCAGCAGATTGGCTTTCATGCTGTCGAAAGCGCCCACGACCGGGTGGCTGTGGGTGTCGATCATGCCTGGCATCAACACCTTGCCCGCCAGGTCGATACGCCGGGTCCCGGCATCGGCCAGGGCGTTGATTTCGGCATTACTGCCCACTTTCAGAATCTTGCCGTCTTGCACCGCAACAGCCTGTACCAGCGCCTGGCCGGGTTCGGCGGTAAAGACCTTGCCGTTGAACAACACCAGGTCGGCGGCGGCCATCGCTTGCACCGACGATAACGCCAGCGCGGCGGCCAACAGGTTTGGAATCAATCGCATCGGAACGCTCTCTAATTTTTATGGGGCGGATCGGGAAGTAACAGCTTGGGAAACTACCTGTGGCGCAAGCCCCATGAACGGCGCCTTGGCCCACACGACCTTGCCGCCGACCAGCGTCAGCAGCACGTCGTTGCGACCCAGTTCCTCCTCGGGCACCTGCATGAAGTTCTTGTCCAGCACGATCAGGTCAGCGAACTTGCCGACTTCGACCGAACCCACCACCGCGTCCAGCTTCAGCTGTTCGGCGGCATTGAGGGTGATGCTGCGCAGCACTTCGGCTCGCGACAGCGCCGGATCGGCGTTGAGTCGCCCGGCGTACTTGGGGCCATAGCTGTGCGGGTTGCTGGGGTCGCCGGAGCGGGTAACGCCGACCTTCAAGGCGAGGAACTCATCCAGCGGATCGACCGGCCAATCGCTGCCAAACGCCACCCGGCCGCCGGCACGGGCGATGCTGCCCGAGGGTTCCATGCGCTCGAATCGCTCGGCACCGAGGTGATCGCTGGTGCCGTCGACCGTGGACGGTGCCTGCTGTGCCCACTGGAACGACATGGTGGCCGTGACGTCCAGTGCCTTGAAGCGCGAATAGTCAGCCGGATCGACAGACTCGGCGTGAGCGATGGCCGGGCGGAAATGATTGCCCGGCAGTTGCTCGCGCACGTAGGCAACGCTGTCCAGTGCATCCCGCACCGCGCGCTCGCCGGTGGCATGCAGGTGCGGATCGAACCCGGCCTTGACCGCCTCCAGCAACAACGGATTGAGCACTTGCGGCGGGAAGTACAGTTCGCCCAGGTTTTTGCCCGGTGTCCACTTCGGCGCCTTGTCAGTGCCGCTGTTGTGCAGGTACGGCGTCAACATGGCCCCGGTGTCCGCCGGGGCATTGATGATGCCGTCCATGAACAGTTTGACGTGGCGCATGCTCACACCCGGTGCGACTTTCACTTCGCCTTGGTCGTAGGTATTGGCCAGTGCCTTGGCCTCGGCGATGGTTTTCGCCGGGTCTGCAGTCGCAGCGGCCGGGTCGAGTTTGATCGCCAGCAAGGCCCGGGCGGTCAATTCACCGGACTTTTGCAGGCTGCTGAAGCCCTTGCCGTTTTCCGGGCCGGACAATGCGTCGAAGAAACTGGTGATGCCCTGTTGGCGCATGGCGTCGAGGGCAGCTCGCAGCTGGTTGAGTTTTTCCGCGTCGGTGGCGGGCGGCACCACGGCGGCCATCGATTCGGCGGCTCCGTCCTCGCAGATGCCGTTCGGGTTGCCGGCGCTGTCACGTCGGTACTTGCCGTCTTCGGGGTCCTTGGTCTGCTGGTTGATGCCGGCCATTTCCAGGCCACGGGAATTGGCCAGCACGGTATGAAAATCGGTGGAGCGGACCTGGATCGGCCGTTTGGTCTTGAGCGCATCCAGGGTCGATTTGTCGGGGTCACCGTCGAGCCCGGTCATGCCCATGCGATCCCAACTGCCCACTTCCAGCCAGACATCCGGGCCCTTGTCCTTGTCGGCATCGAGACAGGCCTGGATGCTCGCCTGGAACTGCTTGCGGGTCATCGCCTGGTACTTCAGATCGCACAAGGTCATGGCGCGACCGCCGTCCCCCGGGTGCATGTGGGCATCGACGAAGCCCGGCATCAGCATGCGCCCGGCCAGGTCGATCAGTTGTGTTTGCTTGCCGATGTAGGCGTCGACCCCGGCATCGTTGCCCACGTAGACAATCTTGCCGCCGGAAATGGCAATGGCCTGCTGCACGGAATCCTGGCCATCGACGGTGTAGACGTAGCCATTGCGCATGACCGTGTCGGCGGGCGTCGCGCCCAATGCCATGCAGGAAAATGCCGTTGTCGACGCAACGGCGATGAACAACCTGGAAAGTCTCAAATGCCTCACCCCTGTTCTTATTGTTTTGAAGCGGCCCGAAGCGACTGCACAAGCCCTTGATAGACAGGGACTACCCTATAGGGCGCAACGCTCGAATGGACCTCTGCAAATGAGGAGGGGTCAGGCAAATAATTGAAACGGCGGGGATTAATCCCGGCGCACGGACTCCACCAGCGCACCCGGCGAACGCAGGACCGAGCCCAGCTCCACCTTGCTTTTCACACCGAGCTGCAAGTAGCAATTACGCAAATAGGTGCGCACGGTCGCGGGGCTCAGGGCGAGGAGTTTGGCGATCTCTTTGTAGGAATGGCCGGCGGCGAACAGCATCGCTGCGGTGCGTTCCCGTGGTGCCAGGCCATCCCCGCCCGACGGTGCCTCGAGGGAAAGGATGACGTGTTCGGCGTTGGGGCTGAGGGTCAGGGCGCAGCGGCCCAGACGAATCACACAGGGGGCTTTGGACAATTGCGCAACGACTTCGACCGGCAGTGTCGAACCGCGCCAGCCGGGCAGTTCGCGCTGAATCGCGGCACACAACCGGGCGCCGACATAGAGCAGACTGCCGTCCATGCGCGCGACCCCGAAGTCGCTCGCACCATTGTCGGTGTCGAAGCGGATCATGTCCTGCACCTGAAACCGCCACAGCTGGAACAGGTGATCGCAGTAAGCCGCAAACAGCTCGCCTTCCGTTTCGTTGAATGCCTGCTCATGCTCACCACGGTAGAGGCAGACGAAGAACATCAAGCCGCTTTCCGGCAGTTCGAAGGTGATGCACATCAAATGAAACAGGTCGTGACGCCGGGCGAAGTCGTTGACCGCTTCGCAGGGGTCGTTGAAACCGCTGTCGCGCAACACCTCGCCGGGTTGATTCAAGGTGGTATGGGAGAATTTGTCGTTGGCCGCTACCGGCTGCCATTCGGCGGCAAAGGATTCGGGCAGGTTGATGCGTCCGTGCATCCAGCTTTGCGGGGTGGTGTTGCTCGGTGGCGACATCTCGCCCCACCACGCAGAGGTGAAGGGCACCAGTTGAGCGAATGTTTGCAGGCCATCGGCGATGAACCGCGACGCCCCGCTTTCCCGTGCCAGCCGCCCCAGGTGCAACACGCAATGATTGAACGCCTTCAGCGTGGCCAGCGACCTGTTGTCGTCAACCTGGTTTGCCCCCTCCATTTTTGCGATCCCGTTCACTGCATGGTCTGTTGCCGCGACGATGCCATAGGCTCGGGAATGGCGTCCAGTTCGCCGTGACATCAACGGTTACAAACTGCTGTTCAATCCGTACAACTGTGGTCTGCGGTCCTGATGCAGGTCGTTGCGGGCGCTGATGCGCTTGTTGCGCGCTTCGGCGAGGTTCAGCGTCGCCAGCAGGATTTGCTCGCCGCCCTGCTCCGCCGGACCGGCCAAGGGGTAACCGTCAGCATCGACGATGACCGACCCTTGCACCCAGCCGACCCCGCGTTCATGGCCATAGCGATCGCATGCTGCAATGAACATGCGGTTGACCGAGGCATTGGCCTGCACCCGCAAGACTTCCGCCGGGCGCTCGGTTTGCGGCCGCGGACCGTCGGGCCAGTTGACCGGCGCACACAACAGATCGGCTCCGGCCAGTGCCGGCAGTCGCACCCACTCGGGAAACTCCAGGTCGTAGCAAATCAGCATGCCGAGACGCCCATGAACCGTCTCGACCACCGGTGGCGCGGCATCGCCGGCGCTGAAGATTTCTTTTTCGGCGTCCCACAGATGCGCCTTGCGGTACACCGCACGCAACCCTTGGGCATCGATCATCGCCGCGCTGTTGGCCAGCTCATCACCGGGCAGGCGCTCGCAGAATCCGCCGACTATCACCAGGTTCAGCTCACGGGCCAAGGCCTGCCAGAGTTGCAAGGTCGGGCCATCAGTGGTTTCCGCCAGGGTCAGCGCTTCGTCGCGGTCGGCAAACAGATAGCCGCTCTGCACCAGCTCAGGCAGCACTACGATTTGCGCGCCCTGGTACGCCGCCTGACGAATCGCGCGCTCGGTGAGCGTACGGTTGTAGCCCAGGTCACCTATTTTCGGTGCCAGTTGGCAGCAGGCGACCACAGTATTTTTTACGCTGTTCAACGCCCTGCCTCCGCAGATGAGTGGGTCATGGCGACGATGTCGCTTTCGCTCAGCGCGTCGATCACCCGGCGTTCGGCGGCCAGATCAATCGAGCGGCTGAGCAGGTAATAGGTCAGCCCCGAGACCACCAGGCCCACCAGCCAGGCGATGTCCACGCCTTCGAGAACCCGCGCCAGCGGGCCGACGAAAACCTCTTTGCCGGCGGCGGCATCGAAGATGTAGAAGAACGGCACCATGGCGGCGAAGCCGATCAGGTACGAGGCAATGCCGCGAAATTGCCAGGCGCCGTAGATGCCCTTCGGTGTGAAGAAATGCGGGATCGCATAGCGGCCCTTACGCACGAAGAAGTAGTCGACCAGGTTGACGGCGGTCCACGGTACGAGGAAGTACAGCAACAGCACGAGGAAGGTGTTCAGCAGCGCGATACCGTCCCCTTTGATCGACAGCACGCAGGTCAACAGAATCACGCTGATCACACTGATCGACAGCACGCGGGCGCGGGGAGTCGGGGTGATTTTTTTGATCGAGTCGACACCGGTCAGCAGCGTCAGCATGGCGCTGTAGGTGTTGAGCGCGATGATCGGCAGGAAGCCCGCCACCGAGACGATCACCAGCAGATTGCCCAACCCCGGCACCATCGAGGAACCGACCTGATTCAACGCCACCAGCGCATCCGCTGCTTTCAACTGCTGCGCCATCCAGGCGCCGAGGCCGATCATCCAGCTGCCGGACAACGAGGCGCCGATGAACACCGCGGCGATCAGTTTCGCCCGGCTGGTGTTTTTCGGCAGGTAACGGGAATAGTCAGACACGTAGGGTGCATAGGAAATGTTGTAACTGGCACCGATGGCGAACAGCGTGGCGAAGGCCACCCAGTTGAAGCCCAGATCGGTCGCCGGCGTGACGCCTTCCTGACCCGCACCGAACATCAAGGCGATGGTCACCAGTGCGTACAGCGGCAAGGTCGCCAGCAAGGCCCACTTGAAGGCCTTGTGCATCAGGTCGTGGCCGTAGATCGACAACAGCGCACCGATCAGCACCACCGCGACGGCGACGATGGTCGGGTCGATGCCGAACACATGCTCAAGGCCGTTCATGATCAGCGAGATATTCACCACGTTGAAACCGACGAACACAAACATGGTCGCCATCAACGCCAGGATCACCCCGCGATAACCGAACTGGGCGCGGGACTGGATCATCTGTGGCAGGCCCATTTCCGGGCCCTGGGAGCCGTGGAACGCCATGAAAATGGTGCCGAACATGATGCCCAGGGCACCGGCGAGCATGGTCCACAACGCCGACAAACCGAGGCTCGGGCCGACAAAACCGATGGAGATGGTGAAGAAGTGGAAATTGCCGAGAAACCAGAACGGTCCCTGGCTGCTGAGTTTGGCGTGGCGTTCGCTTTGCGGAATGTAATCGATCGAGTGGCCTTCGATGGCCAACCCGCCACTCGACTCGGCGGCGCGCGCAGACACTGGGGAACCTGACATACGATTGTTCCTATGCTGTTGTTTGTTGTTTTTGTGGGTACAGCGCTCGCTACGACGTCCAGTTCAGGTGAAACTCCAGAAAAAGCTGACGATGACGCTGGTTTCACGGCAATGTAGGGTGTGAGTTCGGGCAATAAAATATCGCAGGCACACTGTTCACATAGATCAAAATCTATGTAAGCGAGAATCGGGAGCCCCCATGCTGGGAACTGTATCGGAGCTGGATCTGCGTCTGATCCGGGTATTTTTGACCGTCGTTGAGGCCGGCGGCATTTCGGCGGCACAAACCGCCCTCAACACCACGCAGCCCACGATCAGCGCGCAGTTGGCGACGCTGGAAGCCCGGGTCGGTTTCCGCCTGTGCGAGCGCGGGCGCGGCGGGTTTTCCGTAACACCCAAAGGCACACAGTTCATCGAGGCGGCCCGACGCTTGCTGGCGGCGGCCGAGGGTTTTCGGGTCGAGGTGCAGCACATCAACCGCAAAGTCTCGGGCAGCATCAACATCGGCCTGCTGGGGCAAATCGATCCGGTGGCGAACAGGAAAATCGGCCTGGCCATTGCCCGTTTGCGGGCTCGGCACGAGGGGCTGTACTTCCATTTCACCGAGCTGTCGTCGTCCCTGCTGGAAGAGAAAATCATCAACGGCCATATCGACCTGGCCATCGGTTACTTCTGGCACCGCTTGCCCAGCATCGATTATTTCCCGCTGTTCCCGGAAACCCAGATCGCCTACTGCGCGCCCTCGCATCCGTTGTTCGGGCAAGTCGGCGCACTGACCCGCGAAGATGTCAGCGGGTTCGACTGGGTCTGGCCGAGCCATCCGCTGCCGGAAATGCCGGCCCCCACGTCAATTGAACGCCTGACCGTGCTCACCGACAGCATGGACGGCGCGGCCCTGCTGATTCTGTCAGGCCAGCATTTGGGGTTTCTGCCGCAGCACTACGCGACCCGCCATGAACAGCTGGGACAGTTGCACCCGCTGAATCCGGACCTGCTGCGCTATGAGGTGAGCTTTCATGCGGCGGTGCGGCATTCGTCTCGCCAGCGCGATCTGGTGAGTGCGTTCCTGAATGAGTTGATCGAGATTTTCGAAGCGCCGTAGGTCCTGTGGGAGCGGGCTTGCTCGCGAAAGCGGTGTATCAGTCAACATCAATATTGACTGTAGCGACGCTTTCGCGAGCAAGCTCGCTCCCACAGGGGTTGGTGGGTGTACGCAAAATCTGCCAGCAACCGAAATCACTGTGGGAGTGAGCCTGCTCGCGAAGCGGTGGGTCAGCCAATATCAATACTGGCTGTAAGGACGCCATCGCGAGCAGGCTCGCTCCCACAGGGGGTGGTGGGTGTACGCAAAATCTGCCAGCAACCGAAATCACTGTGGGAGCGAGCTTGCTCGCGAAGCGGTGGATCAGCCAACATCAATGCTGGCTGTAAGGACGCCATCGCTAGCAGGCTCGCTCCCACAGGGTTAGTGGGTGTACGCAACATCTGCCAGCAACTGAAATCACTGTGGGAGTGAGCTTGCTCGCGATAGCGCCCGGTCAGTCAACACTGATGTCGAATGGACTGCCGCCATCGCGAGCAGGCTCGCTCCCACAGGGAAATGTGGTGGATTAGAGTTGAATATCCTTGGCCGGTATCACATCAATCCGCGCCACGGAACCGGTCAGGCGCTTCAGGTCCTTGTTGTGTTCGGCAATGATGTCTTCGGCGCTGAGATTGCCGTTGTCGACGGTGGAATGGGCGTCGCCCGCCAGGACCACGTCGTAGCCCAGTTTCAGGGCCTGGCGCACGGTGGCATTGACGCAATAATCGGTTTGCAGTCCGCAGATGACCAGGCGCTCGAAGTCCTGCACCGGCAACAGTTTTTGCAGGTTGGTCTGGTAGAACGAATCCTGTGTGGTCTTGCGCACGCGATGATCCTTGGGCGAGGTTTCCAGCCCTTCGGCCAGTTGCCAGCCGGCAGCTTCATGCACCAGCGGACTGTCCGCTTCTTCGTGCTGGACCAGCACCACCGGAACGCCGGCCTTGCGCGCCCGGGCCGAGAGGTCGTTGATCGTATCGATGACACGCCCGATCTCGAAGCACGCGTACTCACCGGAACACAAAGCCTGCTGAACGTCGATGATTAACAACGCAGTGGTCATGATTTCCTTCCTTGATGTGTCGAGGAATCAGGGGACGAACATAAGCCCGTCCCCTTGCGGATACAAGCCTCAATAACCCAACGACAACCCGGTGTTACGCCGTGGGTCGTTCGCTCCGTAGAAACGGTTCTTGCCCACCGGTTTGCCACCCAGGGACGGCGCGCCGACGAGGATCGCCGCCAGGTGGTTGGCGTCCTGGGGACCGGCGAACTTGTGGCCCCAGCTTTCGAGGATTTTCACCGTGTCCGGGCTGGTGGTGAAGGCTTCCAGGTTGGTTTCCTCCGGCAGCCACTGCTGGTGGAAACGCGGTGCATCCACTGCTTCCTGGATGTTCATGCCGTAGTCGATCACGTTGAGCATGGTCAGCAAGGTCGCGGTGATGATGCGGCTGCCACCCGGCGTACCGACCACCATCACCACTTTGCCGTCCTTGGTGACGATGGTCGGGCTCATGGACGACAGCGGCGCCTTGCCGGGCGCGATGGCGTTGGCCTCGCCCTGCACCAGGCCGTACATGTTCGGCACGCCGATTTTCGAGGTGAAGTCGTCCATTTCATCGTTGAGGATGACCCCGGTCTTGCTCGCCATCACACCGGCACCGAACCAGTCGTTGAGGGTATAGGTCACCGACACTGCGTTGCCCCATTTGTCGACGATGGAGTAATGCGTGGTGTTGTTGCCTTCATGGGGCGCTACGCCGGGCTTGAGTTCGCTGGATACCGCGGCTTTTTGTGGCTTGATCGCTTCGCGAAGCTTGGTTGCGTAGTTTTTATCCAGCAGGTGGGCGATCGGGTTCTTCACGAAATCCGGGTCGCCCAGGTAGCTGTTGCGGTCCACATAGGCGTGGCGCATCGCCTCGATCTGATAGTGCATGCCCTGGGCCGAGTGGTAGCCCAGATCCTTCATCGGATAGCCTTCGAGGATGTTCATGATCTCGCAGATCACCACGCCGCCGGAGCTCGGTGGCGGTGCGGAAACGACGTGATAGCCACGGTAGTCGCACTCGATGGGCGCCAGTTCACGGGTCTTGTATTTGTCGAGGTCGGCCTGGGTGATGATGCCCTTGTTGGCCTGGCTGGAGGTGACGATGGCGTCGGCCACCCAGCCCTTATAGAAACCGTCGGCGCCTTTCTCGGAGATTTCCCGCAGGGTCTTGCCGAGGTCCTTTTGCACCAGTTTCTGGCCGACCTGCATCGGCTCACCGTTGCTGAGGAAGATCGAGCCTGAATCCTTCATGTCCTTCTTGAACATGTCGGTGGCGTAGTCCAGCAGATCGACGTCACCCTGCTCCAGTTGAAAACCGTCTTCCGCAAGCTTGATGGCCGGGGCGATGATTTCCTTGCGCGGCTTGGTGCCGTACTTGGACAGCGCCAGTTCCATGCCCGAAACGGTGCCCGGCACACCTACGGCCAGATGGCCACGGGTACTCAAATCGGGAACGACGTTGCCCTCCTTGTCCAGGTACATGTTGGCGGTAGCGGCCAGCGGGGCTTTTTCACGGAAGTCGAGGAAGGTCTTGCGCCCGTCCGCCAGTTGAATGGTCATGAAACCGCCGCCACCGAGGTTACCAGCCGCGGGGTACACCACCGCCAGCGCATAGCCGACCGCGACCGCCGCATCCACGGCATTGCCGCCGTTCTTGAGCACATCCACGCCCACGTGGCTGGCCAGGTGCTGGGCCGTGACCACCATGCCGTTTTCTCCCGTAGCCGGGGCCACGGAGGCGGCGTGAGCAGTCAGACAGCTGAGTGCCAATGAGGTCGCAATCAGCGATTTGGCAAAAGGTTCATACTTCATGATTCGGTCTCTTCTTGTTATTTCGTAGGAAAACGCTTCAAAAGCCGTAGCCAAGTATGGTCGGGATTACGTATTGCGCCTCCCCGTCGAGACAGTATCCTTAACGCCTGTTCAGCAATTTCGTGCGAGCCCTGGCATGACCTTTACCTGCACCACCGTGGCTTCACCTGTCGGCCAGTTGAAGCTGGTCGCGAACGGTTCACGACTGGCGGCTATCCTCTGGGAAAACGACAAACCCGATCGGGTGCGCCTCGGACCGATGCGCGAAGCGCCGGACAACCCGATCCTGGTGCGCACGGCTGCGCAGCTGGGCGAATATTTTTCCGGCACCCGCGATCGCTTCGAACTGGAACTGGATTTTGCTGGCACGGAATTTCAGAAGAAGGTCTGGGCGGCGCTGCTGACCATCCCGTTCGGTGAGACCCGCAGCTACAGCCAGATCGCCGAGCAGATCGGCAACCCGGCAGCGGTCAGGGCGGTGGGCGCGGCGAATGGCAAGAACCCGATATCGATCGTGGCGCCGTGTCACCGGGTGATTGGCGCGTCGGGCAAGCTGACCGGGTTTGCCGGAGGGCTTGAGGCGAAGGAGCTGTTGCTGACGCTGGAGGGTGGGCAATGGCCCGGCACGGCACGCCTGCCAGGCTTTTGATCATGCTTGGGGGAACAGATTTTTCATCGCCGCATACTGCAGCAGCATGATGGTCTTGGCGTCGCAGATCTCGCCGCGGTAAAACGCTTCGAGCGCGTCGTCGAAACGCCATTCCAGCACTTCCAGTTCCTCGGTTTCCGCCTCCAGCCCACCACCGTCGCTGACTTTCGAGGTCGCATCGTATTCAGCGATGAAGAAGTGCAATTTTTCCGTCACAGAACCGGGGCTCATGTACGCCTCGAACACTTTCTGCACGTGGTGCACGCGGTAACCCGTCTCTTCCTCCGCCTCATCGCGGATGCGGTCTTCGGGTGCCGCGCCTTCCAGCAGCCCCGCCGCCACTTCGATCAACAGCCCATCGTGGCCATTGACGAACACCGGCAGGCGAAATTGCCGGGTCAGTACCACGGTTCTCTTTTCGCGGTTGTACAACAGAATCGCCGCGCCGTTGCCACGGTCGTAGACCTCTCGCGTCTGGCGTTGCCACTCGCCGTTGTTGCGGCGGTAATCGAAGGTGATTTTCCTGAGCAGGTACCAGTCGTGGGACAACACCTGAGACTCAAGGATGTTGACCCGCTCGGCTGTGTTCGACATGACAACGCGTCCTGTTACTTGTCTGAGGGCCCACATGTTAAATGAAAACGAACAGCGCTTGCCCCCTCAAGCAAGCTGCGCGTTGACGGCGGTTCAACTTTTCCGGGGATGGAACAATCGCTGCAACCGGGATAGGCTGCGGCTTCAATGCCATATGGATATAGCCATGAACCTGCGTATCGAACTGTCGCAAAACCCCACGGAAGAACAACGCCAGGCGATCCTCAAGCCATTGCGCGCGTACAACGGCTCGAAGGCCGAAGGTAACGTGCCTGAGCACATCGCCTTGCTGGTGCGCGACGACAACGACGAAATCCTCGGCGGCCTGCATGGCCGATTTTTTTACCAGTGGCTGTACATTGACTTGCTGGTGGTGCCGGAACAGGCGCGGGGACAGGGCATGGGCTCGAAGCTGATGCAGATGGCCGAGGACCTGGCGCGGGAACGGCGCTGCGTCGGGCTGTGGCTCGACACCTTTGAATTCCAGGCACCGGAGTTCTACAAGAAATGCGGCTATAGCGAGATCGGGCACATTGCCGACTATCCGCCGGGCCACAAGCACTTCTTCTTCCAGAAGCGCCTGATTTACTGACTCGACACAAAACCAATGTGGGAGCGGGCTTGCTCGCGAAAGCGGTCCTTCAGTCAACATTGATGTCGACTGATCCCCACAGGGGTAATGCATCAAGCTTTCAGATCACAGGCAAGTCGCCAACGCCGCCAACCGGCGCTTGGCCACGAAATCGTCCTTCTGCGCGTAGTAGCTCAACGCCGTGCCCGAAGCATCGGTGGTCACGTCGACGAAAGACTCTGCCGAACGCGTGTAAACCGTCGTGACGCCCTTCTCGCCTGCCTGCAAATACGCCGCGGCATCGACACCGAACACGGCCTCGTCCTGCCAGGAAAACTGCACGCACTGGGCGACGTCTTTTGCCGGTTTTTCCGAGTTCAGGGTCTTGTACGGGGCCTTGGCGCGGGCATCGTTCATCGCCGAGCCCGCGCATCCCGCCAGCAACGTCACGGCCAGCGCCACCATCAGAAATCGCATTGCATTCACTCATCAGGAAAAAGCGGACTTTATCACCCCGGCAGCCCGTATCGTTCTGCTTTACTGCATTTATACCGCGACACCGCGCGACGATTCGCGCACCCTGTCGCGCCAATACCGCCGCATCGCGCCTATCACTGGAATTCTGATGACACCCAATGCCGAGTTTTACAAACCGACCGCTGAATATGCCGACAAGCTGATCAGCCAGATCGGTCAGACGCCTTCATGGATCGCCAAGCGAATCGGTGTCACCGACAAGCGGATTCGCTACATCCTCAACGGCGAAAGAACCGTCAAAGGCGAAACCACACCGATCCAGATGACCTATACCGAACAGTTTGCCCTCGAATGCCTGGCAGCAGCGGCCAAGGCCAGCAAGAAGCAGTCTTCGTAATCCCCACTCAAGGAGCGACCATGGCGGCAACCGAACAGCAACATGAACAGGCACTGAAGCGGTTTCTCGACGAACGCCCCGAGTTGCGCCACGACCTCGACAACCTCAACCCGCTGCTGGCGCAGGCCAAGGGAGAAACCCCGGCGCAATACCGCGAGGAACGCCTGCATGAAGCTTTTGAAGCGCAAGCCGAACGCCTTGGCCTGTTTGCCTGGGAACTGACCTTGCAACTGACGGCCGCCACGCCACAGGACTATGAGTCCCAGCGCCGTGAAGTGCACCGGGAAGTGGCGGAGATGGCCGGGATGGATTGGCTGGAGTATTGCGACTTGTATGGGATAGAACCATAGGGTTTGCTCAAGAACAGGCATTGGTGTTGTCTGTCAGTCCGCCTTCGCGAGCAAGCCCGCTCCCACATTCGACCGAGTTCTATCTGAAGGGCGCGGTTCAATGTGGGAGCGGGCTTGCTCGCGAAGGGGCCATAACAGGCAACATCGTTTTAGCCGCCCCGCCGATAAAGCATTATCATGGCCGCAGTTTCGCTGATCGAGTGCACCATGAAGTTCGCCATCGCCGTGTTTTCCGCCGCCCATGCGCCCTCCTCGCGCCGCGCCTTACTGTTCGCCCAAGCGGCGCTGACCGGCGGGCATGAGATTGTCCGGCTGTTTTTCTACCAGGATGGCGTCTACAACGCGTCCGGCAGCGTGGTCACACCCCAGGATGAACCGGACTTGCCCAAGCAATGGCGCACATTCGTCAGCGACCATCAACTTGATGGCGTAGTGTGCATCGCCGCCGCCCTGCGTCGTGGTGTCTTGGATGAAGAAGAGGCCAAGCGTTATCAGCGCGAGGCTGTTGCCGTCGGTGCACCGTGGGAATTGTCCGGCCTCGGCCAACTGCATGACGCGGCGCAGGATGCCGACCGCCTGATCTGTTTCGGAGGCGCATGACATGGCCAAGTCCCTGTTGATCATCAGCCGTCAGTCGCCATGGTCCGGCCCGGGCGCGCGGGAAGCACTGGATATCGTGCTGGCCGGTGGTGCCTTCGATCTGCCGATTGGCCTGTTGTTTCTCGATGACGGCGTGTTCCAGCTGGCCGCCAGTCAGAACGCCAAGGCCTTGCAACAGAAAGACCTGAGTGCCAATCTGCAGGCCCTGCCGATGTTCGGTGTCGAGGAACTGTTTGCCTGTGGCGACAGCATCACCCAGCGCGGCCTGGACCCGAGCGGCCTGTCACTGGAAGAAGCCCAAGTGTTGGCCGCCCACGAAATCAGCGCCCTCATTGATCGTTACGACCAGGTGATCACCCTCTGATGTCGACTTTGCATGTGTTGTCTCATTCCCCGTTCGGCGACGAACGCCTGACCAGTTGCCTGCGCGCGATCGGCGCCAACGACGGGTTGCTGTTGTCCGGTGATGCGGCCTATGCATTGCAGCCAGGCACCGCGCCGTTCGCTGCGCTCAGCGCACGTGGCCTGAAACTGTTCGTCCTGGCCGAAGATGCCCAGGCCCGTGCGCTTGTGGTTCCAGACTGGGTCCGGGCCATCGATTACCCGGCCTTCGTCGAACTGTCGATTCACTACGACAAGGTCAACAGTTGGCTATGAATGCATTGACGGTTGGCGCCCGCGCCATCGAGCTGGACAAGGACGGTTTCCTGGTCGAACTGAGTGACTGGTCTGCCGATGTAGCCAGTGCCCTGGCGGCTGCCGAAGACATCGAGTTGACGCCCGAACACTGGGAAGTCCTCGAACTGCTGCGCAGTTTCTACGCCGAATTCCAGCTGTCACCGGCCACCCGTCCGCTGATCAAGTACACCGCCCTGAAACTCGGCCCGGAAAAAGGCAACAGCCTGCACCTGAACCGCCTGTTCAAAGGCACTCCCGCCAAACTCGCCGCGAAACTGGCGGGCCTGCCCAAACCGACGAATTGCTTATGACTGATTACCCAGCACTGACCCTCGAAACGCCCGCCGAGCATCCGTTCGCCCAATTCGTGCGGATCCTCGGCAAAGGCAAGCGCGGCGCCCGCGATCTGACCCGGGTTGAAGCCCGCGAAGCCATGGGCATGGTGTTCGATGAAAAGGTCGAGGAAACCCAGCTCGGGGCGTTCCTGATGCTGTTGCGGCACAAGGAAGAAAGCGCCGAGGAAATGGCCGGGTTCACCGAAGCCTTGCGTGAGCGCCTGAATCCGCCAGCACTGGCGGTGGATCTGGACTGGCCGACGTATGCCGGCAAGAAGCGTCATCTGCCGTGGTTTCTGCTGGCGGCCAAGTGCCTTGCGCAGAATGGCTTGCGGATTTTCATGCATGGCGGCGGCGCCCACACGGCTGGCCGGTTGTACACCGAGCAACTGCTGGGCGAATTGAACATCCCGCTGTGCCGCAACTGGCAACAGGTCGGCACGGCGCTGGATAACGGCGGCCTGGCCTTCATGCCGCTGGTGGACTGGGCACCGCAGTTGCAACGGATGATCGACCTGCGCAATACCCTGGGCTTGCGCTCGCCGATCCACTCGCTGGCGCGGATTCTCAATCCGCTGGGTGCGCGTTGCGGCCTGCAAAGCATTTTCCACCCTGGCTATCAGGCCGTGCATCGCGATGCCAGCGGACTGCTCGGTGATACCGCCATCGTGATCAAGGGCGATGGCGGCGAAATCGAGATCAACCCGGACGCCGACAGCCACCTGTACGGTACGAGCGGTGGCGAGAGCTGGGATGAGGAATGGCCGCAGTTGTCCGCGCAGCGTCACGTCAAACCCGCCTCGCTTGAACCTGAACATATGAAAGCGGTGTGGCGTGGCGATGTGGTCGACAGCTACCCACAAATGGCCCTGATCTCGACCATGGCCCTGGCCTTGCGTGGCCTCGGACAAAGCCGCGAACAGGCCTTCGAAACCGCAGAAAAATACTGGGCGACGCGGGACAAATCGATTTAACCGATCATTCACGCCCGATCTTTGCGCTTTTTGTTCGAACTCATCGGAATAGACTCAACTGCAACGATTATGGGTTTCGGGAGTCTTGAACATGGGTTTGTTAGTTGATGGCCGCTGGCAGGACAAGTGGTACGAAAGCAGCAAGGACGGCGAGTTCCAGCGCGAACAGGCGCAACGTCGCAACTGGTTGACCACTGACGGCAAGCCGGGACCGACCGGCGTCGGTGGTTTTGCGGCCGAGCCCGGGCGCTACCACCTGTACGTGTCCCTGGCCTGTCCGTGGGCTCATCGCACGCTGATCCTGCGCAAACTCAAAGGCCTCGAAAACCTGATCGACGTCTCGGTGGTCAGTTGGTTGATGCTGGAAAACGGCTGGACCTTCGATGAGCACCTTGGCTCGACCGGCGACAAGCTCGATCACTTCGACTTCATGCACCAGCGCTACACCGCCGATGCCGCCAACTACACCGGCCGCGTCACCGTACCGGTGCTGTGGGACAAACAGCAAAAGCGCATCGTCAACAATGAATCATCGGAAATCATCCGCATGTTCAATGGTGCCTTCGATGATCTGACCGGCAATGACCTGGACTTCTACCCGGCGCCACTGCGGGGTGAAATTGATGCGCTGAACGAGCGGATTTACCCGGCGGTGAACAACGGCGTGTATCGCGCCGGGTTTGCCACGTCGCAACAGGCTTATGAAGAAGCCTTCGACGACGTGTTTGCCGAGCTGGATCGACTGGAGCTGCTGCTCGGCGCCAACCGTTACCTGGCTGGCGAGTACCTGACCGAGGCGGATATCCGTCTGTTCACCACACTGATTCGCTTCGATGCGGTGTACTACGGGCACTTCAAGTGCAATCTGCGGCGGATTGCGGATTATCCGAACCTGTCGAACTGGTTGCGCGAGATTTATCAGTGGCCGGGGATCGCCGAGACGGTGGATTTCACCCACATCAAGAACCACTACTACGCCAGTCACCGCACCATCAACCCGACGGGTGTGGTGCCGAAAGGCCCGGCCCAGGACTTCACCGCGCCCCATGATCGGGAGCGATTGAGCGGGAAAGGGGTTTGGCGCAAGGCCTGAGTTTGATCTGAATTTTGCGGTGAATGTGCGGGCCTCTTCGCGAGCAAGCCCGCTCCCACAGTTAACCGCATTCTTCAGATAGAACCCGGTCGAATGTGGGAGCGGGCTTGCTCGCGAATAGGGCGACTCGGTCCTCAGACCTGCCCCTGAGCCCCTTCGAACCACGCCAGTTTCTCGCGCAGCTGCACCACTTCACCGACGATCACCAATGTCGGCGCATGCACTTCGTGCTCCGCCACCAGCCGCGGCAGGTCCGCCAGGGTGCCGGTGAACACTCGCTGGTTGACCGTGGTGCCCTGCTGGATCAACGCCGCCGGGGTATCAGCGCCGCGACCGTGCTTGATCAACTGTTCGCAAATGACCGGCAAGCCCACCAACCCCATGTAGAACACCAGGGTTTGTGCCGGCGCGACCAGATCGGCCCACGGCAAATCGGTTGAGCCGTCTTTCAGGTGCCCGGTGACAAAGCGTACTGATTGCGCGTAATCGCGGTGTGTCAGCGGAATCCCGGCATAGGCCGCGCAACCGCTGGCCGCCGTGATCCCCGGCACGACCTGGAACGGGATGCCATTGGCCGCCAGCTCTTCGATCTCTTCACCGCCACGACCGAAGATGAACGGATCGCCCCCCTTCAATCGCACTACACGCTTGCCCTGTTTGGCCAGATCCACCAATTGCTGGTTGATCTGATCCTGAGGCACCACGTGATCGGCACGGCGCTTGCCGACGTAAACCCGCTCGGCGTCGCGACGGCACAGTTCGAGAATCGCCGGCGCTACCAGACGGTCATACAGCACCACGTCGGCTTGCTGCATCAGACGCAATGCCTTGAACGTCAGCAGGTCGGGATCGCCCGGCCCTGCGCCCACCAGATAAACCTCACCAGTGGCCACTGGCGCTTCACCGTCGATTTTGGCTTGCAGCAAACGCTCGGCTTCACCGCCCTGCCCGGCCAGTTGCCGATCGGCAATCGGGCCCTGGAAAACATCTTCCCAGAACGCCCGACGCTGCTGCACATCCGGAAACAGGCCTTTGACCTGATGACGAAAACGCGCAGCCAGTCCGGCCAGCTGACCGAATGTGGAAGGAATCCAGGTTTCGATCCTGGCGCGGATCAAACGCGCCAGCACCGGCGCATCGCCGCCGCTGGACACCGCGATAATCAGTGGGGAACGGTCGACGATGGCCGGGAAGATCACGCTGCACAGGGCCGGCGCGTCCACCACGTTGACCGGCACGCAACGCCGATGGGCATCGGCGGAGACTTGTGCGTTCAGCACCTCGTCGTCGGTGGCGGCAATGATCAGCCCGCAACCGTCCAGATCCGCCTCGGCATAACCACGCAACAGGCACTCGCCGCCGCTGCCGGCAACCAGCTCGCGCAATTGCGCTTCGATTTCAGGTGCAACCACCCGCAGCAGCGCACCGGCATCGGCCAGCAGGCGGGATTTGCGCAAGGCAATTTCCCCCCCACCGACGACCAACACACGACTGCCGCGAAGGTTGTGAAACAGCGGCAGATAGTTCATTTAGCCGATGACCTCAAGGCCACCCATGTACGGCTTGAGAACTTCAGGCACTCGGATCGAACCGTCGGCCTGCTGATAGTTCTCCAGCACCGCCACCAGTGTACGCCCCACCGCCAGGCCGGAGCCGTTCAGTGTGTGCACCAGTTCCGGCTTGCCGGTTTCAGGGTTGCGGAAACGCGCTTGCATGCGACGGGCCTGGAAGTCGCCGCAGTTGGAGCACGACGAAATCTCGCGGTACTTGTCCTGGCTCGGGATCCACACTTCCAGGTCGTAGGTCTTGACCGCACTGAAGCCCATGTCGCCGGTGCACAGCGCCAGGGTGCGATAAGGCAGCTCCAGCAGTTGCAGGACTTTCTCGGCGTTGGCGGTCAGGCCTTCCAGCGCTTCCATCGACTTCGACGGCTCGACGATCTGCACCATTTCAACTTTGTCGAACTGGTGCTGGCGGATCATGCCGCGAGTRTCACGACCCGATGCGCCGGCTTCACTGCGGAAGCACGGCGTGTGGGCGACGAACTTGATCGGCAGCAGTTTCGAGTCGACGATTTCGCCGGCGACGATGTTGGTCAGCGACACTTCGGCGGTCGGGATCAGGTACAGGTCGGCTTCGCCTTCGCGCGCGATCTTGAACAGGTCTTCTTCGAACTTCGGCAACTGACCGGTGCCTTGCAGCGCCGGTGCCTGGACCAGGTAAGGCGTGTAGGCCTCTTCATAGCCGTGCTCGGTGACGTGCAGGTTGATCATGAACTGCGCCAGGGCGCGATGCAGGCGAGCGATCGGGCCGCGCAGCAAGGCGAAACGGGCGCCGGACAGCTTGGCGGCGGTTTCAAAATCCAGCCAGCCGAACTTCTCGCCCAGGGCGACGTGGTCCTGAACCGGGAAATCGAAGGCAGTCGGGGTGCCCCAGCGGCGCACTTCGACGTTGCCGTCTTCGTCGTCGCCAACCGGAACCGATTCGTGCGGCAAGTTGGGGATACCCAGCAGGATCGAGTCCAGATCGGTCTGGATCGCGTCGAGTTCGACTTTACCGGCGCTCAATTCGCCCGCCATGCGCTCGACGTCCGCCATCAGCGGCGCGATGTCTTCACCGCGCTGCTTGGCCTGACCGATGGATTTGGAGCGCGCATTACGTTCAGCCTGCAGTGCTTCGGTGCGGGTCTGGACGGTCTTGCGCTGTTCTTCCAGCGCTTCGATGCGCGCAACATCCAGGGTATAGCCACGGGATGCCAGGCGGTCCGCTACGTCCTGAAGGTTGCTACGTAACAGTTTGGAATCGAGCATGTCGGTTTCTCGTTTATCAAAGTTTGGTCAAGGACAGGCCGGCCCAGGTGGCAAGCAGCCCGCCGAATACGCTGAGCGCCGCATAGCCCAGGGCCAGCGGCACTTGCCCGCTTTCCAGCAGGCGCACCGTATCCAGTGAAAAGGATGAAAAAGTCGTCAGCCCCCCGAGGAAGCCAACGATCAACCCGGCGCGAATCTCAAAAGGCACCTCCGGGCGTATCAAAAACAGACCGTATAGAACACCGATCAGCAAACAGCCCACGATATTAACGGCCAGCGTCGCGGTATAGAAGTGCCGCGGCCAATTCGCATTGATCCAGTTGCCCGTGACGAAGCGCAACAACGTGCCGGCGATCCCGCCAACGGAAACCGCAACGATCAAGGCAAGCACTATTTTCTCCGCTGCCGGGGGCTTAAACGGTCGAGTTTCGCCAGGTGATTGAGCTTTTCGCCGATCTTCAGCTCCAGCCCACGAGGCACGGGCTGATAAAACGGAATCGGGTCGAGTTCTTCCGGGAAATAGTCTTCTCCGGCGGCATAGGCGTCCGGCTCATCGTGGGCGTAACGGTATTCATCGCCATAGCCCAACTGCTTCATCAGCTTGGTCGGTGCGTTGCGCAGGTGCAGCGGCACTTCCAGCGAGCCGTGCTCGGCGGCGGCGCGCAATGCAGTCTTGAAGCCCATGTACACCGCGTTGCTTTTCGGCGCGCAGGCCAGATAGGTGATGGCCTGGGCCACCGCCAACTCACCTTCCGGGCTGCCGAGGCGTTCCTGCACTTCCCACGCCGCCAGGCACAGGCTCAGGGCGCGCGGGTCGGCATTGCCAATGTCTTCGCTGGCCATGCGCACCACGCGCCGGGCCAGGTACAGCGGATCGCAACCGCCGTCGATCATGCGTGCGAACCAGTACAACGCGCCGTCGGGGTTGGAGCCGCGAACCGACTTGTGCAACGCGGATATCTGGTCGTAGAACGCTTCGCCACCCTTGTCGAACCTGCGGCGGGTGTCACCGAGCAGACTTTGCAGGAGTTCGGTGCCGATTTCACTGTTGTCCTCGGCCAGGTCCGAGGCGTTCTCCAGCAGGTTGAGCAGGCGCCGGCCATCGCCATCGGCGGCCGACAGCAGCATCTGGAAGCCTTCATCGCTGAGGGTCAGGTTTCGCTTGCCCAGGCCCCGCTCTTCGGTCAGCGCGCGCTGCACCAGTTTGCGCAAGGCCGCTTCGTCGAGGCTCTTGAGCACGTAGACGCGCGCTCGCGACAGCAAGGCGTTGTTGAGTTCAAACGAAGGGTTTTCCGTGGTCGCGCCAATGAAAATCAGCGTGCCGTCCTCGACATAGGGCAGGAACGCATCCTGCTGGGACTTGTTGAAGCGATGCACTTCATCGACGAACAGAATAGTGCGGCGGCCGTACTGCGCGGCCTGCTGCTTGGCGATTTCCACCGCCTGACGGATCTCCTTGACCCCGGCCAGCACTGCCGAGACCGTTTCGAAGTGTGCATCCGAGACTTCCGCGAGCAATCGCGCCAGCGTGGTTTTACCCACCCCGGGTGGCCCCCAGAAAATCATCGAGTGCAGGGCACCCTGCTCCAGGGCTTCGCGCAAGGGCTTGCCGCGAGCGAGCACGTGTTCCTGACCGACGTACTCGTCCAGATTGGCCGCACGCAAGCGGGCGGCCAAGGGCTGGGCGATCGGGGTGCTGCGAAACAGATCCATGACTACCTGTGAAACCTCACTGGGCTTATATGCCACACCGTCCAGAGATTGGACAAAGATCCTGTGGGAGCGGGCTTGCTCGCGAAGAGGCCGTGTCAGTCGACATTTTGATTGAATGACACACCGCCTTCGCGAGCAAGCTCGCTCCCACAGACCCGGCGTTTTACTCTTGAATCACATCGGCCCCTTTAGGGATATCGAACTTGAACTTGGAAGCCGGGATCGGCTCGTTGGCCTTCACCCCGGTGAACAGGATATTGGTGCGCTGGCCGACGCTGTCGATCAACTGCATGTCGTTAACCAGACCGTTGCGGAACGACAGGCGCAGGCTGTCGAATAGCGTGTCCTTGGTCTTCGGCTTGAGGGTGAAGTCGATCACGCCGCCGGCTTCCTTGGCACTGATGTCGAAGCTCTGACTGATCTTGGACACGTCACCGGACAGCAGCAACGCTGGTGTCTGGGTCAGGCGCTGGTCGAGCTTCTTGATGGTGGCCTGCTCCAGGTCCGGGTCCCACAGTGTGACTTTCTTGCCATCGGAGATCATGGTCTGTTCGGCCGGCGCATCGGTGTGCCAGTAGAACAAGCCCGGACGCTGCAGCGACATCTCGCCGGCAGTTTCCTGCAACTGGGTGCCGGTACCATCAAGGGTCAGTTGCGAGAAACGTGCGGTCAGGGTCTGGGATTTTTCCAGCAGTTGGGTCAGGCGCGCCACGTCCTTGTCATCGGCGTGAGCCGAGAGCGTGGTCAAAGCCAGTACCGGCAGCAACAGCATGCGGATCAGACGCATGGGAGTCCTCATAACATTCGTGGGAGTGCGAGTGGCGCCAAAGGGCGCCACTCCTTTCATACTCGGGTCAGTCGCGCACCGGGCCAGGGGCCAGGACTTCACGCGAACCGTTGGTGTTCATGGACGTCACGACCCCGGCCATTTCCATGGCTTCGATCATGCGCGCGGCGCGGTTATAGCCGATCTTCAGCTTGCGCTGAACCGCGGAAATGGAGGCGCGACGGCTTTCCAGCACGAACTGCACCGCTTCGTCGTACAGCGCGTCGGCCTCGGGATCGTCACCATCGCCGCCACCGCTGCTGCCTTCGAAGCCGCTGCCCGCCTCTTCGACGCCATTGAGAATGTCGTCGTTGTATTCCGGCGCGCCCCGCAGCTTCCAGGCTTCCACCACGCGGTGAACCTCATCGTCGGACACGAAAGCACCGTGAACACGAATCGGCAGACTGGTACCCGGCGGCATGTACAGCATGTCACCGTGGCCCAGCAGTTGTTCTGCACCGCCCTGGTCGATGATGGTCCGCGAGTCGATCTTGCTCGACACCTGGAACGCCATGCGAGTCGGGATGTTGGCCTTGATCAGACCGGTGATCACGTCCACCGACGGACGCTGGGTCGCGAGGATCAAGTGGATACCGGCCGCACGAGCTTTCTGTGCAATACGGGCGATCAGTTCTTCGACCTTCTTGCCGACGATCATCATCATGTCGGCGAATTCGTCGACCACCACCACGATGGTCGGCAGCTTTTGCAGGAGCGGCGCTTCGTCGTGGATGCTTTCACGCTTGTACAGCGGATCGCTCAACGGCTCGCCTGCGTCCTGGGCTTCCTTGACCTTGGCGTTGAAGCCCGACAGGTTTCGCACACCCATCTTGGCCATCAGCTTGTAGCGTCGCTCCATCTCGGCAACGCTCCAGCGCAGGGCGTTGGCGGCGTCCTTCATGTCGGTGACCACCGGGCACAGCAGGTGCGGAATGCCTTCGTAGATCGACAGTTCAAGCATTTTCGGGTCGATCATGATCAGCTTGGCGTCTTCCGGGCCGGACTTGAACAGGATCGACAGGATCATCGCGTTCACACCCACCGACTTACCGGAACCGGTGGTACCGGCCACCAGCAAGTGCGGCATTTTCGCCAGGTCGGTGATGACCGGTTTGCCGCCGATGTCATGGCCCAGGGCCAGGGTGACCGGGGATTTGAAGTTGTCGTACTCGGGGGTCGACAGCACCTCGGAGAAACGCACGATCTGCCGGTCTTCGTTGGGGATCTCGATACCGACCGTGGTCTTGCCCGGGATCACTTCCACCACGCGCACGCTGGTCACGGCCAGGGAACGGGCCAGGTCCTTGGCCAGGTTGGAAATGCGACTGACTTTTACGCCGGCAGCCGGCTGGATTTCGTAACGGGTAATCACCGGGCCCGGGTGAATCGAATCCACTGCGACTTCAACGCCGAATTCCTTGAGCTTGATTTCCAGCAAGTGGCCAACCGCAGCCAGGGATTCAGGCGAGTAATTGAGCTGTTTCTTTTCCGCAGGATCAAGAATCGAGATCGGCGGCAAGGTGCCTTCCACGGCGCTGTCGACGAACAGCGGCGCCTGCTTCTCTTTTTCGACGCGTTTGCTCGGTGCGGCGGGCTTTGGCGGCGCGGGCGCAATCACCGGCGGCACCTGCTTCTCGCGCTCGGACATGTGCTTGCTCAGGGCTTGCTCACGCTCGATCAGGCGCTCCTTGACCTTGGCTTGCTCGCGCTTGTCGGTGACGGTCGGCGCGACCACTTCATCCATACGATCATCGACTTCACGCAACTGGGCAACCAGTTGTTTACGCTCGGTACGGGCCGCCCACCAGCGATTGGCCGCGCCCTGGAACAGTTCGAACAGGTCGAGGGTGATCTTGCCGGTGATGTCCATCACCTTGAACCACGACAAGTCGGTAAACACGGTCAGGCCGAACAGGAACAACGCGATGAACAGCAGTGTACTGCCCTGGATATTCAGGGCGTTCCTGGCCAGGTCACCGAGGCTTTCGCCCAGCGCTCCTCCCGCACCGGCCGGCAGACCGGTCGCGGCATGGAAATGGATATGGGCCAGAGCGGCGCCCGACAGTACCAGGAACAGCAGCCCTATCAGGCGCCAGGAGAACAGCCAGCCACTCCACTGCCACGGTTCGTGACGCTGACGGAAGATCTGGTACGCCTTGATCGCCAGCAGCAACGGGAAGATGTAGGCAAAATAACCCAGCACCATGAACAGGATATCGGCGCTGTAGGAGCCCGCTGGCCCGCCGAAGTTCTGCACGTCGTCGATCTTGCTGTTATGACTCCAGCCCGGGTCATCCTTGCCATAGGTCAACAAGGCCATCATCAGGAACAGGCACAAGGCACCGATAGCGATCAGCGCACCTTCCTTGAGTCGGTAGTGCAAGTGCTGGCGCCAGAGCGGAACGACGGCTGGTTTAGGTGCTGCGGTGGATTTCTTCAAAACGCTACTTTTCCTGCGCCATGGGCGCGTCCATCTGGTGAATGTCTATAAAAACTGCCAAAAAACTACCCAATCCAGGCAGGTAAAAAAGTTAACACGCGTAACCGGGACTACTTTTAACACTGCGCTCCGGTTTTTATAAACACGGCGCGCACTGAATATAGCAGGGCATTGTACGGGTTTGTACGCACGACGCCATGCTTGAGACCCTTGGGTGTAGCATAGTCAACAGCACATGACATGCCGTTCAATTTGAGCATGCATTCTCTTTTGTGACAAAGGCTTATGAGGTGTTTTTATGAGCGAAGCGAAGCATTCACGCCTGATTATCCTGGGCTCCGGCCCTGCCGGTTACAGCGCAGCCGTTTATGCCGCCCGCGCCAACCTCAAACCCGTTGTCATTACCGGCATACAGGCTGGTGGCCAGCTCACCACCACCGTCGAAGTGGATAACTGGCCAGGCGACGTCGAAGGCCTGACCGGGCCGGTCCTGATGGACCGCATGCAAAAACACGCCGAGCGCTTTGCCACCGAGATCATTTACGACCACATCCATACTGCCAAGTTGCAACAACGGCCGTTCGAGCTGATCGGCGATGGCGGAACCTACACCTGCGACGCACTGATCATTGCCACCGGCGCGAGCGCGCAATACCTGGGCCTGCCGTCGGAAGAAGCATTTGCCGGCAAAGGAGTTTCGGCCTGCGCGACCTGCGATGGATTTTTCTATCGCAATCAGGTGGTTGCGGTGGTCGGCGGCGGTAACACGGCGGTCGAAGAAGCCTTGTACCTGTCGAACATCGCTAAGGAAGTGCACCTGGTCCATCGGCGCGACAAGCTGCGCTCGGAGAAGATCCTCCAGGACAAACTCTTCGAAAAAGCCGCCAACGGCAACGTCCGCCTGCACTGGAACCAGAATCTGGACGAAGTGCTCGGCGATGCCAGCGGCGTGACCGGCGCCCGCCTGCGGGACAGCCAAACGGGTGAAACCAAAGAGCTGCCTCTGGCCGGGGTGTTTATCGCCATCGGCCATAAACCCAACACCGACCTGTTCACAGGCCAACTGGAAATGCGCGACGGGTATCTGCTGGTCAAGGGCGGCAGCGAAGGCGATGCCACCGCCACGGCGATTGCGGGTGTGTTTGCCGCCGGCGACGTGGCCGACCACGTTTATCGCCAGGCCGTTACGTCTGCCGGCGCCGGTTGCATGGCGGCGCTGGACGCCGAAAAATACCTCGACGACATTCCTGCCGTTTGAAGGCAAACTTTACGTCGGGCCAACACCCGCCACTGCCCTCCCCTTCTACAAGCCCGGATGCCATGCTGACTTGGTTACAACGCAACTCCCTGACCTTTCCACCACTGGAAAAGGCCATGCGCGACCCCAACGGGTTGCTGGCTGCCGGTGGTGATCTGTCCGCTGATCGGTTGATCAACGCCTATCGCCACGGGTGCTTTCCTTGGTTTTCCGAAGGCCAGCCGATCCTCTGGTGGTCTCCGGACCCGCGCACGGTTTTGTTTCCCGACGAATTGCACGTCTCGCGCAGCCTGAACAAACTGCTGCGCCAGCAACGCTATCAAGTGACCTTTGACGAGGACTTCGCCGCCGTCATCCGCGCCTGTGCCGCCCCCCGGGATCACGCCGACGGCACCTGGATCACCGACGCGATGCAGGACGCCTACATAGAGCTGCACAGGCGTGGTCACGCGCACTCGGTGGAAGTGTGGGACGGGGACGAACTGGTCGGCGGCTTGTATGGCCTGGCGATGGGCCAGTTGTTTTTTGGCGAGTCCATGTTCAGCCGCACGGACAATKCCTCGAAATTCGGCTTTGCCACCCTGGTCCGGCATCTGAAAGACTCCGGTTTTGTGCTGATCGATTGCCAGATGCCTACCGACCACCTGCACAGTCTCGGAGCCCGGGCGATACCCCGCCGCGAGTTTGCCAACTATCTGGTCAGGCACCTGGACCAACCCAACTCTGCCACCTGGGTTTGCTGAGCGACTTTTGCCAGCGTGGCTTACACTTAATCCAAAGCACTACCCCGAGGGTTGATCATGACCGAGTTGGCGCGTTTGAAGTTCTATGCCACTCAGCCGCACTCTTGCAGTTATCTGCCCGAGGAGCAGGCCACAACCCTGTTCCTCGACCCTAGCCAGCCCATGGATGTGCATGTCTACGCAGACCTGTCGGAGATGGGGTTTCGTCGCAGTGGCGATCATCTCTACCGGCCGCATTGCCAGAATTGCAATGCCTGCGTTCCGGCGCGCATTCCTGTAGCGCAATTCACCCCCAACCGTCAGCAGAAACGCATCTTCAAGCGCAACGCCGACTTGCAGGTACGCCCCGCCAAGCCAGGTTTCAACGAAGAGTATTTCGATCTTTATCAGCGCTACATCGAACAACGGCATGCCGACGGCGACATGTACCCGCCCAGCCGCGATCAGTTTTCCACATTCCTGGTGCGCGACCTGCCGTTTTCCCGGTTCTACGAATTCCGTCTCGACGGCCGGCTGCTGGCGATCGCCGTCACCGATCTTCTGCCGAACGGTCTGTCGGCGGTGTACACCTTCTATGAACCCAACGAAGAACGTCGCAGCCTGGGACGCTACGCGATCCTCTGGCAGATCGCCGAGGCCGGGCGCCTGGGGCTGGATGCGGTCTATCTGGGCTACTGGATCAAAAACTGCAAAAAAATGAACTACAAGACCCAGTATCGCCCCATTGAACTGCTGGTTAACCAGCGCTGGGTTGTCCTGAACTAGAGCGCACCCTAAACCCCTTGGCTTGAACCCCACTTTTCGGGCACAATGCACGCCGCTTTTGCCTGGCGCAGTTGCACCGGGCCATTCACTGGACACCGAGGGCTTTACTGCATGTCGAAAGAAGACAGCTTCGAAATGGAAGGCACTGTCGTCGACACCCTGCCCAACACCATGTTTCGCGTGGAGTTGGAAAATGGGCACGTCGTAACCGCGCACATCTCCGGCAAGATGCGCAAGAACTACATCCGTATTCTTACCGGCGACAAAGTGCGCGTAGAGCTGACTCCCTATGACTTGAGCAAAGGGCGCATCACTTACCGCGCTCGCTAAGGTAGGAGCGAGCTTGCTCGCGAAAAACCTGAGGGCACCGCGTCAAGTCAGAGTCCCCGCATCATCATTGACGAACATCGCGAGCAAGCTCGCTCCTACAGAGACAGGGCCCACTCGCTACGCAAGTCAATACAAGACGCCCGGCTTATGCCGGGCGTTTTTGTTTGTGCGCGATTTGATACCCCTCCTGTGGGAGCGAGCTTGCTCGCGATGAGGGTGGCACATTCAAGAAATGTGCAAGCTGACAC